>JAYUEW010000352.1:0-20857 GCA_043739045.1 Synechococcales cyanobacterium | reverse complement strand
ATCTTCAGCAATTCCAGATCCAGATGCCGTGGTGAAGCAATTACAGCCCTTGTTTAATCAATTGTTGGGCGGGTCGGTCGCGTTGGCTTCTGGCACGTTAGGCGGAGTGTTAAATTTACTTTTAGTTGTTATTCTGTCAATCATGTTTTTGGTCGAACCCGATCAATATCGACGAGCATTGGTACGATTGTTTCCGTCATTCTATCGCCATCGAATTGAAGTGATTCTCGATCGGTGCGGAGAATCACTGAGGGGCTGGCTTGTGGGGATTTTGTTTAATATGTTGGTAATTGGGGGATTTAGTGGAATTGGGCTATGGATATTGGGCGTAAAGTTACCGTTAGCCAATGGGATTTTTGCTGGACTGCTAACGTTTATTCCCAACCTTGGTCCGGCGCTGAGTGTAGTACCGCCCATGACGATCGCACTTCTAGATGCTCCATGGAAATCAGGTGCAGTATTTATATTGTATTTTCTAGTTCAACAATTAGAAACCAATCTTCTAACTCCCTATGTAATGGCGCAACAGGTATCGTTAATGCCTGCGGTCACCTTGATGTCTCAGGTGTTTTTTGCGACCTTCTTTGGCTTTTTAGGATTACTCCTAGCCTTGCCCCTAACGGTGGTTGGACAAGTATGGTTACATGAAATCCTAGTTAAAGATGTACTGGATAAATGGCATTTACCCGGTAAGAACTTTGAGGAAAATTCTGAAACAAACGACGATGGAGAGATCCCTCAAAAAGCGATCGTAATATCAGCCGAACATTCTGAATTAGAACTTAGGGAATAAATTGAAATCAAACAAGCTACAACATCAAACAATTGCAGCTACAACTTGTTCGCCTGTTAAACTAAATGGGCGAACTGCTGTGATTTTTACCGGGACTGTCTTGCCTTTTAACGCTTCGATCGTGCCTTTGAGAAACGTAAGTCGATTTGCACGAGTACGCCCAACCACTTGAGTTTTGTCCTTGTAATTTTGATCTTCGATGAGAACCTCTTCAATTCGTCCAGCATACCGATCGCTTCTGGTTTGGGCTGATTGAGAAACTAAATGATTGATTCGCTGAAGCCGATCGATTTTAATCTCTTCACTAATTTGATTGTCCCAAAGGGCCGCAGGGGTTCCGGGTCTTGGAGAATAGGCGGCAGTGTTCACCATATCAAATCCAATGTCTTGCATTAAATTTAGCGTACTTTGGAATTGTTCTTCCGTTTCGCCGGGAAAGCCCACGATCGCATCCCCGCTAATAGAAGCATCGGGCATATACGTCCGAATTGTATCGATAATTCTGCGATATTTCTCGTGAGTGTAGCCGCGTGACATGGCTTTTAAAATGTCATTGTCACCGGATTGAAATGGAATATGAAAATGTTCGCAAACTTTCGGCAATTCAGCACAGGCTTTAATCAAACGCTCAGTGAAGTAGCGCGGATGACTGGTGGCAAATCGAATCCGATCGATCCCTTCAATATCATGAACGTGATACAGCAAATCGGTCAAAGTATGAAGATTCTGCCCATCGGGTTTGCTACCCAACAAATCACGGCCATAAGCATCAATATTTTGGCCTAAAAGCGTGATTTCTTTATAGCCTTGCCGTGCTAAATCTCCCATTTCGGCTTTGATAGCATCGGGAGTTCTAGATTGTTCAATGCCGCGCACACCGGGAACGACACAATACGTACAACGCTCATTGCAACCATAAATCACATTCACCCAAGCCGTGACCGCACTATCACGACGCGGCTTAGTGATGTCTTCCATAATATGAATAGGATCAGTCGCGACGACTTGCGATCCGTTAAAAACTTGTGTTAGCAAGTCTTCCAATTGATTTGCATATTGCGGTCCCATGACTAGATCGAGTTCAGGCACACGACGCAGAAGCGCTTCGCCTTCTTGTTGAGCCACGCATCCGGCAACAATGAGCGTCAGATCTGGATTGGTTTTTTTACGAATGGCTTGCTTTCCGAGGTAAGAATAAACCTTCTGCTCGGCTTGGTCGCGAATGGTGCAGGTATTGTAGAGAATTAAGTCTGCAACTTCGGCATCATCTTCGTATTCAAAGCCCATAGTTTCTAGAATCCCAGCCATGCGCTCGGAGTCAGCCTTGTTCATCTGGCAGCCGAAAGTAGTAATGTGATAACGACGTGCCATAGTCAATGCTTTGGAAATTAAGGATAGTTTCGTATTTTACCTCATCCGAGCGCGGTGGGACGGCCTAACTATTGACGATCGCCTCTAGTATTTCCCCTTTCGTCAGCGGTCAATTTACTTGGCTATTACGAATTTCAAGATCGGTGGCAGGATTACGGAAGACTTCGATCAAGGCATCATGTTCTACTAGTGAGTTGGCAATCCCTCCCAGAATGTAACTCCTGCAAAAATCAAAAATAAAACACCACCCACAAATGTAATTACTTTTTCTGACAAATGAGATGCGATCGCTCTCCCTGAAAATACCGCGATCGCAGTACAAATGGCATGACCAAGTATTCCGCCGAGAACAACGCCAACCGGGTTTTGAGCAGCAGCTAAACTAATGGTCGCAAACTGAGTCCGATCGCCCCATTCAGCAATAAAGGTAAGCATAAAGGCGTTAGAAATAATCGCCATTGCCCCACGCATTTTATCAATGTTTGAATCTGCAATGGTATCGCAAGCCTCTTGTTCAACATCGGCTAAACTACTTCCCTTCATTTGATAAGCATCATAAATTAGCTTTAATCCAAATACAATGAAAAGTAGGATGGAGCCATAGTGAGAAATTCCCTTAGGAAGCAAGGCCACAATTTGTCCAAGAGCAACGGAAAGAATAGTCATCGCGGCCAATGCCAACGTAGACCCGACAAACACCCAACGTCTCGGATAGCGCATTGCTAAACAGAGGGCGATAAAGAATGTTTTATCGCCCAATTCAGAAACGGTAATTAATGTCAGTCCAGCGGTAAAAGCAGTCAGCATTTGGCTTGTTTTTAATAGATTTAAATCCAAGCTTAGACGAAGATCTGTTTAGCTTACCGAAGATGAAACAACTATGAGAGATCTGTTTATGAGAGATGATTCTGACAATTAATGGGTCTAACGATCGGCATTGGGTAAATATCCCCTCGCCAAAATATGGGGAAAACTATAAAATAGGCAATGAATTCTCATTTTTACGATCGACAGCAGACCTAATTTCTATGAATCAATTGATTGCCCTTGCTCTCGTTATTGCAGCCGGATTTCTTTTGTATGGATTATGGCGCGATCGACCCCGAAAATCTTCATCTGATAATTCTTGGAAGGGTAAAAGTTCTTGGAAGGGCAAAATTAGTGGTCGCCTTTTACAAGCGGTCAAAGGCGATCGTGCCCTAGCCATGCGTCTTCTCGAAAATGCAAGACTAAAACATCCTGGCAAGTCGAACAGTTGGTACACCGAAAAAGTGATTTATGACATTGAGCGGGACGGAGCCGGAACTGCATTTCGAGGTCGCTAGCTCAGCGTTGAAAATTCACCACTCCTGAAGCTCAATCTCGAATCGGCATCACTGCCCCTAGCGCACGGGAAAGGCGAAATTCAAGGGAATGAATTAAGTGTTTTCGATCGATCTCTGCGGGATCCACCATAGGTTTTACTAGCACCGTAAACATGCCTAACCGATTGCCAGCCAATACATCTGTAAAAAGACGATCGCCGACCATAGCGACCCGTTCCATCGGAAGATTCATTGACTCTACAGCCTGACGAATTTTACGACGAGAAGGTTTGGCTGCACCAATAAGGTAGGGAACATCAAGCGCTTCGGCAATCCGATTAATTCGGCTTTCGCTAATATTATTGCTCACCAACCAGATTTGGGGCGTAACCGTTCGGACAGACTCGACCCAAGGCAAAATTTCTGCACTAATCTGAGACATCCTAATCGGAACCAAGGTCTCATCGACATCAAGAACTAAACCTTGAATCTGATGGCGCTCCAGCAATTCTGGCGTTAGGCTCAAAATAGTTTCATTGAGAAACAAGTCAGGCTGTAATGATTTTCCCCAGGACATAATGGATGAAACCTTCTGGATAAGTGGCGTAGTGGGCAAGTGGCGTAGAATTTAAGACTTAGGTTTAGTGCTTGGAGTCGGGGATGGCTGACTGTCAACCCGATCGCGGATTTGTTCCTGAGCTGCTTCATGCTCCGCTAAACCTCGACTAAACACATGTGTCCCATCATACCTCGCCACGAAGTAAAGAGCGTCCGTCGTTTGCGGGGTCAGCGTTGCCTGAAGACTAGCCAAACCGGGAGACGCGATCGGGGTGGGAGGTAAACCGGGATTAATATAGGTGTTGTAAGGGGACGGGGTGCGGACTTGGGTTAGGGTCAAGGGTTTTTCTGGAGTTTGGATAATTCCAAAGGCATACTCCACTGTCGGGTCCGAACCTAAGGACATTCCAGTTTTGAGGCGATTGGTGAAAACGCCCGAGATGAGGGGGCGCTCTTTGGGAATGACGGCTTCTTTTTCGACGATGCTAGCGAGTGTAACCCATTGTAATAAGTCGAGTTTTAAGGGGTCTTGCTTCTGATTGGCTTGATAAATAGGCAGCGCAACTGTTTTAAACCGATCGAGCATTTGCTGAATCACTTGCTCTGGAGTAACACTTCCAGCAGGGATTTCATAGGTATCTGGAAACAGAAAGCCTTCAATTAAGGGGAGATTTTGGGGGAGCCAAGACGTTTGAGTTGCAGCAGGGCTATTGGGAAATTGTTGGACAGCGTTGAGGAATTGCTCGGCGGTGAAAAATTTTTTTTCTTCAAAATGAACGGCCATTTGACGAATGTTCCACCCTTCTGGAATCGTGAATCCTTGCGTCACGACTTGGCCCGTCCAAATTTTGTCGGCAATTTCTGGTAACGATTCTTGGGGCGAAACGGCGTAGGATCCGGCTTGGAATCCACCGGATCGATTTTTAAAGCGTTGTAATCGCGTCCACACTTGCCATGCTGACTTCGATCGCAGCACCCGCGATTCAGACAACCGATCGGCTATCATCTGTGATGAGCTACCCGGTTCTATTGTGACGATGATAGGCGTGGATTGCCCAGACAGGACGGCAGGTTTGGTTTCCTGTGCCCACCATGATGTTGCTTGCCAGCTTCCAAGCCCGACGGTTATCAGCGTGAACGCTAGTAATTTACGCATCATACTCATGAAAAACAGCTCTGAATTTAAGGCAGGTTTGATTCTAACAAGCCGGGTTTATCTTACGCCGAACCCTTAAGATTCGATCGGGTTTTAGGTCATTGCCCCCATAATCTCTACCCCTAGAACTAGAAATCCTCCAAATGTTGATTCAATTAGACCAACAGTGGAGGATTTTGGGTGTTAGTCAGTTTAAGTTAACCGATCGAAATTCAACTACGGCAGACCTAGTTATTCCAAAACATCGAAGAGTTGATCTTCAATCATCGGCAACATCGGTTCAAGCCGCTTGAGTTCTTCGGGAGAAAGCAAAATGGGTTTACCATCTTCGCCCATGCGCGCCAAGATGAAGTAAGGGTCTAAGTGAGCATAAATGGCATACTCCTGATCCTCATGATAGAAGCTAGCAAGGAGCTGAAGCTCTTCTTGTTCGTCCTCATCGTCACCTTTATCTTCAGAATATTCTTCCTCGGCTAATTCTGGGAGATCACCTTCGACCGTCAACACAACAGCCGTGCGTTTAATCGTGAGGTTTTGTTCGGAGAGAACGGCTTTGGCGGTCGGAAGAATCCGATCGATTTGGCTTGGATCCTCTACTAAAACTGCTTCCTCGTCATCGGTCCCGTCGTCTTGCCAAGACACGATTTCGATGGTGGAGTCTACAGGTAGCAGAAGAACATAGTCTTCTCCATCTACGGAGAGATTATGCTCTACGTAGCAATCGAGTGTCAGGCCCGTCTCGTCAGTTACCGTGACGGTTGGGGCATCAAAAATTTCTTCTTCCATTTGGGGATCTTCCTATCCTGTTTCAAAGATACAACGACTGCCCCGAATGGGTTTCTATCAGCGTTCTTCTCAAGAATAGTATCCCTTAGTTTGGGTCAATCGGCACGACTGTCTTAGATACATTTTCCAACACTAAAATTTTGCCATCGACCCGATCGTTTCCCGACAACCATCGTTCTAGTATGAGGGCCGCTGCTTTACGATCGATCAGCCCTTTATTTTGAGATGGCGAGAGATTCTCGGCTTTGATTAAATCTTCAGCTTCAATGCTACTCAGACGCTCATCTACATACTCAACAGTCAAGCCCACGGCCTTCGACAAAATCTCGGCCATACGCACGGTCTGTTTGGCTTGAGGTCCGATGCTGCCGTCCATATTAAAGGGAAACCCCACCACTAATACTGTGGGGTTCCGATCGCGAACAATATCGGTTAATTCCTGAATTACATAGTCTATGGACTTGCGATCGATCGTCACTAACCCCGTCGCAGCTAGACCTAAGCCATCGCAACCCGCCACACCAATACGTTTTTTTCCAATGTCAAGGGCGATCGCTGAAATCCTGGGACTGTTCATCTAACAGCAAGGATCAGGATCTTGAGGCGGGAAGAGTTGATCGTTATTTGAACGGGTCTCCCGAGTTGTTAGGGCACTGGACTGATTTTTACGCGGGTGGCGAATGCGGAATTTTGCACTTTGGGGATCCAACACAATCCGACCAGGCACAGGTTTGCGTGATGGCTGGAAGCCAGGAATAACATCACCCAAGGGAATGCCTTCGAGGCTGGGCATCGATCGGGTTTCTCGGAGTTTGTGCCAGACCGATCGAGACATCATTAGAGTATGGGCGATGCGCTTGGCACCGACCCGTTCTAAGTAGGCTTCGCGCTCAGGATGATAGTCCGCCGACAAAATTTGTAGCGACTGGCTCGGGAACTCGGAGGCAATGCGGGCAACTTGGGCCATCACTTCAGGATAGAGCCAAGTGTAGGCGGGATGAACGGCAAGCTGAACGCTGTGAGATTGGGAACCATCGCGGCTGAGAGTAACTTGAAAATGGGCGACCGCCACCTTCCGTTGGGGTTCAAATACGTACCCGCTCACGACTTCGGTTTGAGTCATCCACTGCTTGACTAACTGGACCACGGACCCAAATAGGCTGACTTTAAAATCCTGAGGGTGACGATCGAAAACTTGACGGACCAGCGGCGGCATGGCCATGTTATCGAGTTGATAGAGTAAATGAGCGTCTGCATTGCTGACGGGGAGAAGGTTTGGCAGATCGGGTTCGCGTTCGGCAATTTTCTGAAGCTGTTCGGGGGCAATGGACCAATAGGTCATCTGAGCCACGGGCTGGAATCCATTGTGTCGATACAGCGGCAAGCGAGTTTCATCACTCACATCCAGTTCTAAAATCCAAGTGCGCGCCTGAAGGATAGTTTCAAAGCTATTCCTTAACAGCAGGGACCCCATCTCCATAGCCGTCACTAAAGTTGTGGTCGTGGTCTTCTCTTCGCCTGCGGTCTTCTCTTCGCCTGCGGTTGCGTTTTCGTCCGTGATGACTACCGATTCTGCTGCTAGCCGATCGACCCGCCAAGTGGTTCCTGCGCTGTTGAAGGGCGAAGTCTGAATTACGCCGCAAACTTTAGAGGCCGCTTCGGCAATTTGAATAGACAATGAATGGCGTAGCGGATTCGGAAACCAGCGCAAAAACTTCAGCAACCCATACCAGCGGCTTACATCAATGTTGTGTTCACGAACCATCGAGGCTGCGCTGGGAATCTCTTCCATGACTGAACGACTGATACGATCGAATACTTCTAAGTCTCGATACTGCAACGTACGAATATTGACGGCCGAAGTGGGACGAGAAGGTCGCATCATGGGAGAGGATCCAGAAAAGTACGCGAAAAAAGGCTTCATCAAAACGGGTCTTTTAGCTTACCGACGGACGAATCAATACAACGGGCGTTTGCTCATTTGCATTCCCTGCCGGATTTGTAATTAGAGCCTTCTCTAAAAAATTAACCGGAACACCATCTGTCGCTGCCAATATCTTAACGCGCCGCAAATCATTTACGTCTACGATCGCAGCTTCAAGCCCTGTTTCTTTCTTAATTCGATCGCAAACAGCTTGGGGATTATGGGGACCCAGCACCACAAACTGATCATAGGGCGGAATCGTGCCCGTCACATCATCCACTAGGTTGGCTTGTTCGCCAGCCAGCCGATAGAACATGCCATCGACGTTAAGTTTACGGGCCATTGAGTAGGGCAATAGCTTAAATGGAATGCTGCCCACAAAGGATAAAAACACTCTCGGTGCGCCTACAATGTCAATCAGAGTCTGCAATCCACCCGCTGTGGCCAAGCTGGATGTGGATTTAAACATGTAGCACAATCGCGTAGCTAACCAGCCAGGATGAATATCCCTGAAGTGACGGAAACGGCCTTGGATGATGGCGAGGGGAGATTCGCCGATCGTCACAATGTCACCTTTTTGGGCATGGGGAAGGACGTACTGCTTAACGACTTCGACGGGATCGTCAAGATTTGTAAGCAGGTGGGTCTTAATCGGTAGAATATCTGAATTTTCTGCGGGTCGCCAGCGCTTCGAGTCTTCAACAGCCGGAAATCTCAACGGCACAATGACATGTTTCGTACAGGGGACTTTGCCTTCAGGTCCGTAGGTGACATAGTTCACTTGGACCCAAGCCACTTGAAGCGCATCTACCTTGTCGCCTTCCAAATCAATGCGGATTTCGATGGTCTCACGTTTGCCGAAATCCACGATATCGCTTTCCCAATAGTCATCCTCGCGGCCATCGAAGTAATCAAAATGGTTGATGATTCGGTTGCGTTGGGTAATGCCTTCGGTGGAGGCTTTTGATAGGAGCTTTACCTCTGTCCACAGCTCAGGAATCATCACATCAAGTCGCTTAGTGGGATTAATGAATTCAATTTTCCCAACGATCTGACAGTGGGTCGGGCTGACGGGCGTGATATCCCATTTTCCATCCGTGACTTCTAAGGCATTTCCCAACCGACGGCGATATTGGAAATCCAGCCCGATCGCCACTAGTGTAAATGCGAGTGTAAATGCGAGGGCGAGCAGTCCACCGATCGTGAGTATTGGCCAGAGAAGAAACATCAACATTACTTAAAAAACGTCCCTATGCAGGTTGGTCAAATCCAATTCCTGAAGATTATCCCTTAAAAGCGTAATTCCTGACTGCGCAATGTACCCTAATCCTAAAATTCAGTCACCGCCCTACTGATCTTTAGCAATTTTCCCGACTTTAGTGGTGGGGTAATAGTTAGCCAGAATTTGGTCATATTTGTAGCCTTTCTCCGCCAAACTCTTTGCCCCCAATTGGCTCATGCCTTTCCCCGCAAATGCTTCTGCTACGATGTCATCAGACGCAGCATAGAGCGATTGCACGACTTCACCTTTATAACTGACGTATTCTCCAGAAGTGATATCCACGGCTTGGTTGCTACGATCGTCTTCTCGTTGGGTGCCGCTGTAAACCTGAAAATATTCATCACTGCCAATGTGATAGCGAGAATTTGCAGGTTTGAAATAGTAGGTCAAGGCATAGGAACGGGCGGCAACAGCTTGTGCTTTGATGGCTTCAGGACTCCAACTCGGCGAGACTTCACTAGCCACGACACTGTAGAGATAATGCCGCAGATTAATGTAATTCACTGCATGAAGCGTAGTGCCATCGGACGAAAGCAGCAGCTTGCCTCGATAAGGACGATTGTTTAAATACAGCAGTCCGCCCGGTTCAGGTTCGATAAAGGTGTTGGTGGGGAAGCTTTGCGTACCGATCGTAATGCCACTGCCCGAAAGCTGGGCCGTATGGGCTTGAGTGACGGCTAGATTGCCTAGTTTATTTCCTTTTTCGTCGGTCAAATTCAGCGCTGTGGTGCTAGCAAAGGCGATCGAACTTCCCTTACCAATAGAAACATGCATCTCAATATAGGCATCCACTGGCGCATTGGTCGATTCAAAAACGGCCTTGGCTTTGGCATTTTGAGCTTTTTGCTCTGGAGTCAGTTTGGACAGGTCAACGGGTGTAAGCGTCGGTGCAGGCGCAATGGCGAGAGGCGAGACTTTAGGCAATGGAGTCGCACTTAGGCTTCTGTTTGGAAGGGGCAATCCGGGAGCAGCCAAGTTGAGAGTGGGGGGTGCAGCGGCGACATCAGAAATTCCATTAACAGAAGTACGATCGACCGGGTGAGGCATTGTAGTCCAAGCGATCGAGGGGAACAGCCCCAACAACGGCAACAGCAGCCATGGCCGACGCGTTACAAATGTTTTAACGATCGTCTTCAGCGGAACACCAGGAAGTTCGGGGGCTGCCGGGGCTGTGAGTTCGCTGAAGGCTTGGAAAATGGTTTCGTCGCTAGGGTACTCTGATTCTGGAGCGGTTTGGGCAAGCGCCACCGAACTATCCACAGAATCATTGGTCTCTACAGGGTCAGGCCGATCGGTCTCAGGACGGACTTCGAGTGAGTCTTGAAGCATTTTTTTAAAGGAATTTTTATTAAGTCGCATTTTTAAGACACGCATTTTTAAGACACATTGGAACGCGCAGGAATAAATGGGTTTTGAGCAAGGATGTATTTAGTCTAAAAGATTTTGTGGGTGATAGGACGATCGGATCGACAGCGACCTCTTGCAGCAATCAGTTATTAGACAGACCTCAAAGGGTTAGACAGACGTCAAAGGTTGACGCTGGATGGGAATCTGGATCGAAAATTTTGTTCCTTGATTAGGGTTTGAGAGGCACTCTAGTTTACCGTAATGGTTCTCGGTAATAATTTGATAGCTGATAGATAGTCCCATGCCCGTTCCTTTACCAACTTCTTTAGTCGTGAAGAAGGGATCGAAGATTCGGTTCTGTATTTGTTGAGGGATACCTTTGCCGTTATCCGCAATTGAAATTTCTACCCATTGGTTATCAAGTACGGATGTCTGAATGGTGATCTGACTAGGACGATCGTTATTTTCTTGAAATGTTCGTTGTGCCCTGTCTTCTTCTATGGTGTCGATCGCATTCGCTAGAAGATTCATGAACACTTGGTTGAGTTGTCCGGGGTAGCACTCCACCGGAGGCAAGCTGCCATAATCTTTAATCACTTCAATAGCTGGGGAATTAGAGTGAGGGTTGAGGCGGTGTTGCAGAATCATTAAGGTACTATCAATCCCCTCATGAATCGAAACGGACTTAACGGCTGCTTCATCCATCCGCGAAAAATTTCGTAGTGACAGCACAATCTGGCAAATGCGATCGGTGCCTATTTTCATGGAGGTGATAATTTTTGTCAGATCTTCCTGCAAAAACTCTAGATCAATTTCCTCTGCCATGACTTGAATGTCTGAAACAGGATCAGGATAGTGTTGCTGGTAGAGTTTGACGACGTTTAGTAACTCTTGAGTATGGTGATCCAAGGGGTTCAGATTTCCGTGAATGAAGCTGATAGGATTATTAATTTCGTGAGCAATCCCAGCGACAAGTTGCCCCAAGCTGGACATTTTTTCGCTTTGCACCAATTGTACTTGAATACTTTGTAGCTCTTGAAGTGACTGTTGGAGGGCTTGAGCTTTCTGATTGAGTTGAGCTTCAGATGCGCCTAATTGCTGAGCGTGTTCCTGAGCTTGCAATGCACTTTGCTCAACTTTAATTTTTTCTTCTAAAAGTTCTTCATTAGTTTGGCGCAGTTGTAACGTGCGATCGATAACCTGTAATTCCATTTCTTCTGAAGTTTGGCGGAGGCGAGTAATTACTAAGGCAATGCCCACTAGGGCTAAGGCTAACAGCCCACCTAAGGTAATGAAGGTGCTACTGAGTCCGGCACGGGTTTGATTCATGAAACTATCAAGAAAACGATTAATCTCTACGACTCCGCGCACATCTCCGACCTTCCAATCGCGCTTGGGACTGTTTGGATCTGTATTGTGACAGGCAACGCAACTGGGTTTCATGATGTCAGCTTCTGCATAGCGCAACGAAGGTCGCCCCTGGAAATTTTCAAACCGTACAAAGCTTTCAGTAGGATGTCTGCGTAGATACTCTAAGGCAGTCTTTTCAAAATCATCGCGAGCACCACCTTCCTGAACTCGGGAAGGAAAAGGATAGTCACTGTAGAGCCTCAAGGACATACCAGGATTTTGATCTGTAATCGATTTGCTCAATTCAATCAGATAAGTGGCGGGGAGGGGTATTCCTCCTAATTGAGAATTGTAGTCGGTGATAACGTGAATACCAGGAACCTCTTTAACTCGGGTAACGACATTTTTGCTGTAAAGAGTCCGCGCTTCTTTGATGGCTTGGGCGTAGAGCGCAGAACTTTGTATGGCTTGCGATCGAATTAAATCCGATGAAAGGTTAGACATATTAAACAATGCAGCAGCGAAACCTGATATCAACAGAATTGCCAACAACAAAATAGTGTGTTTAGTCAAAAGGCGGATTCCGAATAGAGCAGTTCTTTTAACTAAAGCGCCTAGACTCGTACTTAAGAAATCAATCATAGTTCGGAGAAATGTCATAGCAGAAGGGGTGAATCATCAAAATATGAGTAGAAACCCAATCGTTTCAGGACGGCTTTTGTTATGTCAGGAGAGGTTATTAGCCCACCCACAATAATGGAGATGTTATAGATCCTAACACCAAAGCTTGCCAGAACTCGCGCGCCAGAGAGGAAGGGAATACTCTTATTAAACTCTTATTAAAATTTGGAGAAAACCAGCTCAATCTGGAAACCTCACGAGACACCTTTTCTAGAGCTACTAATTATTCCTTATCCTTTAAACAAGAAAACTACCTACTTTTGATGTTCCCGATCGGCTCAGTTCCTATTCAAATCTCAAATCCCATTTCAGACAACGATTGCAGCAACCGATCGCCTTCTATTGAATCTATCATTTTATATAATCTGATCGCAGTTCTGAATGAATTTAAACTTTCGGGGACTCGACCTAATTTCATCAATACCACCCCTAAATTTTGATAGGGTTCAGGATTTTCAGGATTGATTTCAATAGCACAATTATAAGACTCGATCGCGGCTTCAAAATCACCCATCGCTTTCTGAGTCATACCTAAATTGTAATGGGCAATTGCACAATTTGAATCAATGGCGATCGCTTCACTATAAATCCAAGCTGCTGTTTCGGGATCGTTATTCATTTGCCGAAGTGCGCCCCAATTTATAATGGCACCGAGTTTGAGCTTGTCGGGAATCGATTGTTCAATGGCGAGTTGAAATTGGTTGTCTGCCGTTTGAATTTGATTAGCTTTAGTATAGACAGAGGCCAAATGGTAATGAAGTTCATAACGAGTCGCTGCATCGATCGTTGTTGCTTCTAACCCTCGTTCTAGCAACAATTTTCCTTCATCATGCAATCCTAGATCACAATATAGTGCCCCCAGTTTGCTACAAACATAGGGATCATTTGGATTTTCCCGTAAAAAACCTTCCATTGTTGTGCGGGCTTTGGTGAACTTATCTCGTGAATTAATTAGCTCAGGTTGATAGCCATAATGTAGGAGTGCGATCGGATCTAGAGTAACAATGTTCCAATGAGGTTCTATTCGCAATAATGCTTCTACACTATCGTCGATCATCGCGTGATAAGGCCGCTGAAAATTGATGTTTGGATGTCGTCGAAACAATCGAGAAACCAAAGAATAAGGAGATTGTGTCGCCCCGACTTCCTGACGAAAAAGATTGATCGCTAGCCGCTGTGGATCTTGAATGGCAGACAAAATTTCGGGCTTAATCTCTGAGGTGAGTCGTTCATCCGCATCCAACACCAACACCCAATCCCCCGTAACAAACTTAAGTGCTGCATTCCGAGCGGCAGAAAAATCATCACACCATACAAAATTCTCAACCTGTGCGCCATACTGATGAGCAATTTCACAAGTACCATCGGTTGATCCTGTATCCAAAATCACAATTTGGTCTACAAAATCAACCACACTATCAAGGCAAGCTGCAAGATTTTCAGCCTCATTGCGCACGATCATGCAAAGACTAAGTGAAGGCGAAATTGAGGGGCGATCGGGAGAAACTTCCATAGATCTGAATCAAAAGACCTAAATCATATTAAGCTGATATGGGTTACGAGTTGATATTAAATAGTGTCAGTCATGACTGCAATCTGGCGGCGGAAAAAGAACTTAGAATGGGCAGGACAGGCGATCGTACTCGCGATCGTGGTTGGCCTATTGGTAATGTTTGGGCATAATTTAGATCAAAGTTTAAAACGTTTAGGACTGCGACTAGGATTTAAATTCTTGGATTCTCAAGCTGGATTCAGTGTGGCGGAGTCGATTATTCCCTACGATCCCAGCCAGTCCTATAGTCGAGTGCTTTTGGTCGGGTTTCTGAATTCCCTAAAAGTGATTTTTAGTAGTCTGACCGCTGCGACAATTATCGGTGTTGTTGCAGGTATCGCAAGGCTTTCGGATAATTGCTTGGTGCGACAAATGGCGAAGGTCTATGTAGAAGCACTGCGAAATTTGCCATTGTTGTTGCAGTTGCTATTTTGGTATTTTGTTGTGTTCTTAGCGCTACCAAAAGCTGATAATGCGATTTCATTAGGATTTATTCAAATTAGCCGATCGGGGATTAATCTATTTGGTTTAGCATTATCACCCGAATTTTCATCATTGTTCGCAGGACTGACATTTTATACTGGAACCTTCATTGCTGAAATCGTTCGAGGCAGTATTAAAGGGGTCGATCGAGGTCAGTCGGAAGCAGCGCGGGCCTTGGGTTTGTCGGCTGGGGTGACATTGCGTCGGGTAATATTTCCACAAGCATTACGAATTATGATTCCCTCCTTAGCCAATCAATATTTGAATCTCGCGAAAAATTCTAGTCTAGCGATCGCCATTGGTTATCCTGATCTCTATGCCATATCATCCACCACCTTTAACCAAACAGGTCGAGCCGTGGAAATGATGATTTTGATTAGTATCACCTATTTAGCGGTCAGTCTAACCATAGCCGGACTCCTCAATACATACAACAGTCGAATGCAACGGAGTCTACGATGAATACAAAGATAACTATAAAACCTGTCCGTTGGGTTCAGAAAAACCTATTTAACACACCGTACAATACAGTTCTTACGATTCTATGTGTATGGATTCTATGGAGTATTTTATCATCTCTTTTCTCGTGGCTGAGTCAATCTGAATGGGCGGTTATTAGTGAAAATTTACGATTGTTTTTGGTCGGACGTTTCCCCGAATCCCAACTGTGGCGCATGGGCGCGATCGCACTTATCCCCATTTTGATCGCAAGTACATTGGTCGTCCGCCGATCGCAAGCCTGGAATTTTGTATTGATTCCTCTAGGATTGGCCTCGATCGCATGGTTAGCAAATGGTGGATTTGGATTGCCATTAATCCGATCGAGTTTGTGGGGCGGGTTGTTTTTGACTTTGTTTGCCGCCGCTATTAGTACTGCATTAGCATTTCCCTTGGGATTGTTGTTAGCATTGGGACGACGCAGTGAATTACCTGTTATTCGTGGAATTTCGACAATCTATATTGAACTAGTGCGGGGATTACCATTAATTGGCATATTGTTTATGGCCCAAGTGATGTTGCCGTTGGTAGTTCCGTTTCGGCTCGATCGGTTGCTTCGGGCAATCTTAGGGTTAACATTTTTCAATGCGGCCTATCTCGCTGAAAACATTCGATCGGGTCTTCAATCATTACCGCTCGGACAATCAGAAGCAGCGCGATCGTTAGGATTAAACTCAATTCAAACCCTGAGATTTATCATACTCCCTCAGGCATTAAGATTGGTAATTCCGGCGATCGTGGGACAGTTCATTTCACTTTTCAAAGACACCTCACTTCTCGCTTTGTTTGCGTTGTTTGAATTAACCGGGATTGCCCGATCGATTCTGTCACAGCCCCAGTTTATTGGTCGCAATGGAGAGGTGTATTTGTTTATTGGGTTAATTTATTGGATGTTTTGTTTTGGGTTATCTCAATTTAGTAAACAGCTAGAGGTGCGATCGTCATGACTAATACTATTGAAACTGCTGAAAATGAAATTATTGAAAACCAGCCTATTCTGATTGCCCATGATGTTAGTAAATGGTTTGGGAAATTTCAAGTCTTACGCAATGCAAATTTGCAGGTAAAAGCTGGAGAAGTTGTCGTGATTATGGGACCATCTGGTTCTGGTAAATCCACATTCATTCGGACGTTCAACGCCCTAGAACCCTATCAGGAAGGACGTATTACTATTGATGGCATTCCGCTAACTGAAGACATTCAAAACATTGATCAAATCCGTCGGGATGTGGGAATGGTTTTTCAACAATTCAATCTCTTCCCTCATTTAACAGTGTTGGAAAACGTTACGCTGGCTCCCATTCAAGTGCGAAAATTCACTAAACCTCAAGCCAACGAAATTGCACGACAACTTCTCGATCGGGTCGGTATTCTAGAACAAGCTCAAAAGTATCCGGGCAAACTGTCTGGCGGTCAACAACAGCGCGTCGCTATTGCCCGTGCCCTAGCCATGGAACCTAAAATCATGTTGTTTGACGAACCGACCTCATCGCTTGACCCCGAAATGGTTCGCGAAGTGCTGGATGTGATGCGATCGCTGGCGAAATCTGGGATGACTATGTTGGTTGTGACCCATGAAGTTGGATTTGCGAGAGAAGTCGCCGATCGGGTCGTCTTTATGGACGCTGGACAAGTTATCGAAGACACAACGCCTGCTGAGTTTTTTACCCAGCCCAAGGAAGCGCGATCGAAGCTTTTTCTCTCTCAAATTTTGTAGAAAATCCTGGTTCTTTGTCCTTGATTCAGCCATTCAGAGCAGTTTTTTGTTGAAATCTATTAGAAATTCGGCAGTTACTGCGGCATATTTTTCTATAAATAAGCGTACAATTGTTCTGGTTGTAGAGCAATAAATCCCAATATTGGGAGTACCAGAATTGGGAGTGATTGCATGGAAATCTTGTCGGTTACGCTGACCAACTTCAAAGCCCATAGCGATCGTTGCTTTACGTTTCAGCCTGGAACAAATGCGATTTGTGGTGAGAATGGGGCTGGGAAAACTAGTATTTTAGAAGCGATCGCCTGGGTTTTGTTTGATCATAAAGGGGATTACAAAGTTGAAGAACTCATTCGTAACGGGTCAGCTTCCGCACAAGTTCTAGTTGAAATGATTTCCAGCCGAGATCAGCGAACCTATCGCATCAAACGCTGTACACGTAGTGGCTATAATATCTATGATCCCCAAATTGGCGAAACTCTTCCCTACACTCGAATTAAGGACGAAGTTCTTCCATGGTTACGTCAACACTTAGGACTATCGCCGGGAACTGATTTAGCAGATTTGTTTAGTAGTACGATCGGCGTTCCCCAAGGTATGTTCACGGCAGATTTCCTGTTGGAAGCGAGCAAACGTAAAGCTGTATTCGATAAGGTTTTGAAGGTTGAGGAATACCAAAAAACTTGGAAAGAACTCGCCACATTAGAGAAGTTTTCTAAAGTAGAAAGCGATCGAATTATCCGTGAAATAGAACAACACGAAGAAACATTAAAGGATTGGGATGCACTATCGCAAAAACGATCGGATCTAATTACAGAAATCGCAGTGCTACAAACTAATTTACAAGAATGGAAAATTCAACTTATCACCCTTCAAACAGAACAACAACGCCTCGGACAGCAAATTCAAGCTCAGCAAAGTCTTCAAACTCAAATCGATCGGACTCAAGTTCAACTTCAAGCCCAGCAATCTCGACTTATTGAACTAGATTCTGAACTCGCGATCGCTCAAGAATCCTATGATATCTGTGTCAGTCGCCGCGCTGCTTTTGGTGCATTTCAATCGGCAGAAGAAGCACTAAAAGAATTGGAAAAAGAACGATCGCAACAGCAACGGCTTTTTCATCAAAAACAAACCCTGATTCAAAATACCAGTCACCAACAATCCCAACTTGCGGTCTTGACTGAACAGATAGAACGCCTGAATCAATCGGAAATCGCCCTTGAACATCTCAAACCCCAAATTGCCCATCAAGATCAAATTGAACAGCGCGATCGTAAATTTCGTGAACAACTTCAAACCTGTCAAACTTGGCGTCAAGCGATCGCCCGAGATGAAAAACGATTGCAACAACTCAAACTCCGTCAAAGCCAACTTCATCAAGAACTCGATCATCTCAACAGTCTAGCGGAGACAGTTCAGGCACTTCCCGAACTCGAAGATCAACAGCAGCGCTACCAACAACAACTCAGCCGTATTACCGCTGCCAAGCAATTTGAAACTGATTTACGATTAATTTTTACCACTGCGATCGATCGTAAATCAATTCAAACCGAACAAATCCAAACTGCCACCGAACTTCTCACCCAACTCGCCGTCGCACATCCGACTCAGCAACAAGCTCTCACCCAAATCCAAACTATTCTGACCCAAGGAAAAACACTTCAAACTGAATTACTCACATCACTCGAAACCATTCTGAAAGACCTTTCTCAACAAGTCGATGCCCAACGACTTCAACAACAACTCAATCAAATTCAAACCCAAATTCGCACCGTTCGACAACAGCAGGCGCAATACTTAACTCGTGAGAGTAAACTTCAAGAAGGCAAAACTATTGATGCCGAAATAGTTGAAGTGCGTAATCATCTCACTGAAATTCAACAGCATTTGTCTGAAGAACCTGCACTTCAGCAGCAGCTTTCGGAAGTTGCGATCGAACTCCGTGAACTAAATGATCCGCGAGGTCGGAGCCGATTGTTACTTCAAGAATTACAAAATCGCAGCCGCCTAATCCAACAACAGCAAGGCATTCATTCTGCACTTTCTACAACAACTAGAACGCTTGTACAAATCGATCGGGATCTAGAAAATTTCACAGACCTACCCGAAAAAATTACAACCCAGCAAGCATTCAAAGAACTAAATCAAGCTGACTATGAACTGTATCTAAAACATCGAAATACAGCAAATCGACAACGGGAATTAAAACCACAGCGAGACGAACTTGAAACCAAACTCGAAACGCAGACTGAAACTCTAGAAGCCCTTCAAGTCCAACAGGAAAAGTTCTCCGCTGAACTTGATCCCCAAGCCATTGCGATGCTTCAGTCATCACTGCTTGAGGCTCAAACGCAACAAACAACCCTCAGTACACAATTGCCGATGAAACAGCAGTTCCTGATTGAATATGACGGCCAAATTGAAAAACTGCAAATTATTCAAACTAAACTCAAAACCGCCCAAACTAAACTGAAACAACACCAACGAACCGATCGCTTCATCAAATTTGCCCGCAAAGCCTTCAAAGAAGCTGGACCCCGTATTACAGAACGATATGTTCAGACGATCGCTCATGAAGCCGACAAACTCTTCCGCGAATTGCTGAACCGTCCAAATGTTGCCTTAGATTGGACAAGGGAGTATGAAATTCGGGTACGGGAAGGGGCAAACGATCGGCGGTTTGTGAATCTTTCAGGCGGCGAACAAATGTGTGCAGCGCTAGCGGTGCGGTTGGCATTGTTGAAGGTTTTGGCTGATTTGAATGTAGCCTTCTTTGATGAACCGACCACCAATATGGATCGTCCCCGCAGAATCAAACTGGCCGAAGCGATTTCAAATATCAAAACATTCCGCCAGCTTTTTGTAATTAGTCATGATGATACCTTTGAACAAGTCACTGAAAATGTAATTGTTGTGACCCGTGAATAGTCTTCAAAGTTGTTGCTTTTCTAATGTTCAGAGTTGCTTGGGTCGCTCTCTTAAGTTTAGGATGAAATCAACTTTAAATGATGTTCCAATTCAGGAGTCCGATCGAAAGTTTCGAGATTAGAAAATTCTAAATTTCCCCTGCTTCAACCAAATCTGATAGCCTTCCGATCGCTCAGAAAGTCAAGACCCAGCAGGGGCTTCGATCGTTAAGCTTTAAAAAACATCAACTCGGCCATCACTTCGGACATACACAGATTGATCGCCCGGTCTTTGGGCTGCAAAACTCAGATCGATAAATAAGACATTGGCTTTAGGCTGAGAAAGCTTCACCCGAATTGGAGTCTCATTTCTCTCCCAAAATACAATAGATGGATTATCAGATTTTTCCCCGCCTTGAGAAAAGACAATCTTTTGTTTTCCTTCCAAGATTACTGGTCTACTGGCCGCCACTTTTTCAATGGAAATGGGCCGATCGGTGCGGTTAAAAATCTGAATCTGAATCCGAGAACCAGGCTTCAACTGGATTCTAACTGGTGGACAATGAGTACGGCAGGTGCCCACACCGGGGCGATCGGGCAGACGGAGATCGGGGGTTGTCCCAGCATTTGGTCCCGATTGAATCACAGGAGGAGTTAAAGGTCCGGTTGATGCTCCGAGAGCCTGAGCCGTGGTCTGCGACCCCATGATTAAACTCATCGCCGCTACAGTCATCACGCTCACCCAACCGCCTACACCATTACTCCTGATCATCAAGCTTACTCCTTTAGAATCCCAACACTTTAAAAAACTCATCATCCAGCTCATAGCCAAGCATTTGAGTCATACCCTGTACCCTCGATCGGCCCGAAATATCCTGCGATCGTAACCAATTCAACACCATAAAGACCTTGTGCATAACAAAAATTTCCAAGGCTTCCGGGTTGAACTGAATCCCGTCCTTCGGATGAAACTGGTGCGGCACCAACATTGCTACATATCGCGCCAATTCTCCAGACTGCCAATCTAGCAGCAGCGGCAACCCCGGATACTTTGCATCAAGCCGAATAAACCACAGCCGAATTTCAGCAATCTCAGAAAGTTCACGCGGATCCATTGCCTCACGGGGAAACACAATCTCAAACTTGACC
>JAYUEW010000351.1:0-5311 GCA_043739045.1 Synechococcales cyanobacterium | reverse complement strand
CGAGAAGGAAAACGTTTAAATAGTAGTCTGTTAATTGCGGATGCTTATCATACATTGAGTGATATTTGGGTCACGATCGCCGTCTTGATCGGTTTGGGTGGTATATGGCTTTTTAACTGGCAATGGTTAGATATGGCATTAGCTTTTCCAGTAGCGGCGTTAGTGATGTCCAGCGGCTGGACGGTCTTACGGGAAAACCTGCCTTGGCTAGTGGATGAATCAGCGATTGCTCCCGAACATATTGCAGATATTGCCCGATCGGTTCCAGGCGTACTGAATGTGCATGATATTGCATCGCGAGGTGTCATCGGACGGCAATGTTTTATTGAAATGCATTTGATTGTGGAACCCGCAGAAGTGGCAGCGGCTCATGCGATTACAGAAGCGATCGAAGATAAATTAGAACAACGATTTAGCCCGGTGCGGATTATGATTCATGTTGAGCCACCGAGTTACCGATCGGAGCAATTGAGTTATTAGAGATTGCCTTGAACGACCTTTATAGCCAGACTAAAAAATAAAAAATTTTAAGAAGGCAGAGTGAAATACCGACACAAGTTAAAATTCAGCTAACTTCTATTGGTAAATATTTAACAGTTTATAGGTACTAGAAGCGCGATCGGATTCCCGTAAACTACTAAAAGATACTACTAAAAAATACAATGTTTAACTTGCACTATCCATCCGATCGCCCCGCCCACCAAAATTAATATCGCTGAATTTGTTTTAAACTTCAAAAGTGCGATCGCCGCCAAAACTGAAATCCCGACCGTCCAGCCATCCACTAAACTCGATCGAATCAACGTTACTGTTACACCCGCCATTAATCCCAGAGATGCAGCAGTAACGCCTGCAAGGAAGTCTTGGAATCCTGACGATCGGACCCAAGACATGACCCAAACATTCAACATGACCACGACCAAAAACGATGGTAAAAAGATTCCGACCGTCCCCGCGATCGCCCCTGAATTTCCCGCTAGCAAATAGCCAATAAAGGTCGCTGTCGTTAGCACTGGACCCGGTGTCAACTGCCCGATCGCCACTGCATCAATCAATTGTTGTGATGTTAACCAACCCGTCCGATCGACTAATTCTCGTTGCAGAAACGCTAACAATACATAGCCACTTCCATACAACACTGCACCAATTTTAAAAAAGATTACAAATACATTGGTCCAGTCAATACCTTTAATTGTGCCGATCGGATTAGCCTCTGGAATCTGTACTAATAAACCCGAAATTGGAACCCAAGCCAACGGTTCACGATTCTGTCGCTTTACCAACCAAACTAAACTTCCTAAGCCAAACAAAAGCGCAATCTCATCCCAGCCGAAAAAATAAGCTCCAATCGCCACAACTCCCGCCAGTCCCGTTACCCAATCCGTTACCGCCTTTTGTCCCAGCTTCCACAACGCCTGAAGAATGATCACCACAATCACAGGCTTGATTCCATACAGCACTCCAGACCACTGCGGTAAAGTTTGAGTTTCGACATACCCGATCGCCACTCCCCAAACAATGACCATCGCCGGACTAATAAAGCAAACTCCCGTAATCACTAATCCCCGCAACCCTGCCCGATCGTAACCAATCTGCATTGCTAATTCTGTGGAATTCGGACCCGGAATCAAATTAGTTAGCGCAAATAATTCGAGTAGCTTTTCCCGTGTCATCCACGATCGCCGCGTTACAACCTCCTCTTCCATCATGGCCAAATGTGCCGCCGGACCGCCAAATGCGATCGTCCCCAATTTCAAAAAAACCGCCGACAATTCAAACAAACGCTGTCGTTGCGTAATCCGATCGAGTGTATTGTAATCATTACTCATCACCATCACACCGGGTAGTATTCTTTAAATAATACAATTCTCCCCGCTCACTTACTGTACGGGAAAGGAATTTCGGTCGATTAACGACGATCGCTGTTGAAGATCCCCCTAGCTCCCTTGTGAAAGGGGAGACCGGAAGCTGGAGTGGAAATTCAACATAAAAACGATTAAATCAAAACAACCTCATAGTCTCCCCTCTCAAGGGGGATTTAGGGGGATCGAGATTTAGCCCATTACACCAATAACCTACTGACTAGATAACGGTGCATCGATCGCTTTAATCAACCGATCGCGCGTCTCTTCCAAATGCGCCATGGTATATAGATCCTTTGAATCCGCCTTTTTCATAGCGCGAGTCAATACATCTCGCAATTGCCGCATTTCATAACGCACTACCGTCTGGGCATCATCTGGCACATTATATTGCCGTAATGCGATCGCAATCAGCAGATTCATATGTTGACGTTGCAATCCTCGTCGCATTGGTGAAACTTTAAACCCATCTTCTGGGGTAATTACTTCACTCCAAATACTCGATTGCATCGTATCCATCAATTCAGGAATGGTTAACGTTTGAGATGGATTCTTTAATTCACCTTCACGCATTCTAGAAAGACGATCGTAATCGGTCAATTGAACCATTGTAATGGTTTGCAAAAAGAGAAGCCGATCGAGCACAGGATAATCGAGCTTCGACATTGCGGGCATAACTCCCCAATGACTCCAGCGCGAGGGCGCAAGTTTATTCAATAGTTCAGGGGCAAACTGGAATGCTTTTTCATCAAAAACATTTCGACGAATCAGATCCAAAGCTTTACGCTGATCTGCTAAGGACACCGATTCAAACGGAAAACGACCCTTCGCATCGCCTTCGCGGTATCGATTAAAGTATTGTCCACCAATGTAACTGCTTAAGCTACGGGTATAACCAAAGTAATAACCAAACACTGCATTGAATGCAATTTTGACATCATTAAAACTTTCTCCCTGCAACGGCAACCGCTGATCCAATCGGCCCCACATCGCTCGCGCATTATCAAATTGCGATTGGGAATAATTGAGCAAATCACCACTCATATCAAACGGTCGCACCTGAGGATCGAGACCTGAGAATACGTCTTCATCCGTGGCATAGGCTAAATCTGCTTCTGGAGCGCGACCTGCAATTTTTGACAACATATCCCGTTCTTGTCCAGGATTTGGATTCGGGGAAATACTATAGCCATAAGCAATTGCCCATTCATCGTAGGGACCAATTTTATGAGTATAGTAGTCGCCTTGTTTGACCCCTTGAGGTGCTAAATTGACAGCGTTGTAGTCCATGACCGAGGCCACAAGCCCTTTTTTACGGGTGATTTCGGTATTGTTCAATTCAGCCGATTTCAACATCGTACTGCCATGGAAATTGTGACGTAATCCTAAGGTATGGCCAACCTCATGGGCAAGGAGTTCCCTCAAAAATTCATTCACGTAGTCCTTCATCGCATCATCGCTGGGCAATACATTTTGCATTAACGACAATGCCATTTGACCGGTCGAGAATTGTTCCATTGTGGCCATGCCTCGACACAAATCTTGTAGATTCAAAGCATGGGAGGAAAACCGCAATCTTGGCATTGCTTTCTGCTTAATCGGCTTGAAATCTTTCCCGATCGTAATCTCATCAGCGCAAAGATTATTTTCTCCAGCGATCGCACTCACTAATGGAAAATTACGAGATTGATTGCTTTCAATTATGGTCCGAAATTCTTGCTTTAACGATCGGACAAAGTTTGCATCAATAATCACATCCGCATCTAAAATCTCACCCGTCAACGGATTTGTTCTAGAAGGCCCCATGGCGTAGAATGCATCGGTGGAGGTGAACCAGCGAATTGTATTGTATCGACTGTCAGCGGGATCCCAATCCGCATTATCGGGCATTTGTTTCACTTCAATGGCATTCTTAAATCCAATCTTTTCATAGGCTTCATTCCACATCAAAACGCCATCCCGGACGGCCTCTCGATATTCTAGCGGAATAGTGTTTTCTAACCAAAAGATAATGGGTTTAATGGGCGGCGAAAGCTCAGCATTGGGTTCTGCTTTTTCTAAATGCCAACGATTGATGTAGCGTATGAAGGGTTGTTGGGGAATGCTGCTGCCAAAGTTTTGAAACGCAGTCAGAAAATACCCAATCCGATCGTCAGCCATTCTCGGACGATAGCCATTCTTTTCAGGCAGTGCAGACAAACTATAGCGCACCCGTAAATCAAAGGCACGACTATCGGGCAATGTATTCATAAAGCTAGGAATATTATTGCCTTGGTCACCATTTCCGGCATAGCCATAGACTGATTCGAGTTCAACATTTTTTGGGAAGTTCTTAACAGCGCTGAAGTAAGTACGCTTTGGATCAATTGAATAAGGGCTTTCCAGTACTGCGGAAATGAATGGTCTTAGCCCCGGTAAATCCGCTAGAAATAATGGCGTTAAATCAATTAATACACTTTTACGATCGGCATTACTCGCAATAATTTTAAGGGCTTCCAGCGGCGAGTCACTGAAGCTTCGGCCTACACTGCGGGAAATGGGCGAACCGGGATCGCTGCGAATATAAGTATTGGGTATCACAAATTGAATAGTGTCATTTACCCGGCGCAAATTGAACAAAAATTCACCCACGGGCAATCCCGCATATAGACCGCGCTGTCCGATCGCCGATTCCAGCGTCATGATGGCTAGGTAATTTTGATTGATTTGCTCTGGAAAGACTTCCATGAAGAGCTTGCCATCTTTTTCGTTGCGATAAAGGGTGAAGAGTCCTTCTGTTTTTTTGAGCCTTTTTGTCACCATCTCAAAGCTTGGCCCTTGACTTGGGTCGCCTAAGAGATTCGGCGGGGATTTCCGATTTGACTTTGGAGCGGTGGGATTGGTTTTTTGTTGAGTGGCCGCGCTGGGCTTCTGCTGTGGGATCCCGGATTTGCTGGGTTTGGCGGCGATCGCCCATGACTCTTGTGTCTCTGAAGGTTGTATCTCTGAAGGTCCAGGGGTCGATTCAGAGGGCGAGACGACGATCGCCCGTACTAGACGGGGCACAAACAGCGGCATCATCGTGACCAGAAATCCCAACGAAAAGGCTAGAACCAATCTCCAAGTCACCCGTCGCATCAAATGCTGACCTAACCGAAAAAGAAAAAAACGTGTCATGGGGAGGGCAATCCGGCGATCTACTTGCTTAACACAGACTTAACGCTATCAGTCTAACGGTTCACTATTAAAATCGTTATTGTGAATTATTATTATGGTTTAACGGTCGATTCTAAATCTTGTGATAGCAGGTTCACCATAAGATGGCAATAAATCAAGCGAAAGATGTACAGTAGATTTTGAAAGTCCCCCTAGAAGGGTAGGGGTGATTCTCTAAAGAAAAGAAAGTAGATTTGGTAGGTTGTGTCCAAATAATCGGGTTGCACGGGTTATGGAAGAATGACTAGCATTCC
>JAYUEW010000350.1:0-4812 GCA_043739045.1 Synechococcales cyanobacterium | reverse complement strand
CGAACTCCCAAAATTTACAAAATCTGTCAGTGAGTTAGAAACTCGTCGAGATAAGTGGTTGTTTCTGCTTAAACATTTGGCCGAATTAAATGATCGTCCTGATCTTCTCCAGGACAGTATTTTTAGTCACTTGTTTGATGTGGCAGAGATTGCGAATTTTTCACCCGTTGAGCAAGATGGTTATCAAAGTAGTCTTAAGTACTATCGTGATATGAATAATGTTGTGAATACTTCTAGAGAGGAAGGGATAAAGGAAGGGCGAGAGCTAGGACAACGATCGCTCATTCTCCGGCTCTTGAATCGTCGGGTTGGCGGGATTTCTGAAAGCTTGACCGATCGTATTCAAGCATTACCGATCGTGAAACTCGAAACTTTGGCTGAGGATTTACTAGACTTTAATGGTTTAGATGATTTGACCCGTTGGTTAGATAGGAATGAATGAGGAGTTCCACCAACTTGTAGCAAGACTAAGGGAAATCAGGATCTATTCAGGCTAATGTCTACGCGTTGTATATTTTTTGAGGAGCGATCGTCCTATGGCATTCACAACATCTCGCACCGCTACATTTTTCGTAGTATTTCTATTGCTGGGCTGCACTCCCATACTTCAGTCCGCCGATGGTCCAACTCCCACCGCCTCAATCACATCACCTCCCGTCTCTCCAGAGTCATCTCCAGAGTCATCTCCAAATCCCCCGAAGACGGTAGTATCTGCTCAACGAGTATCCCCTAAACCACCTCTGGCGAATCAACTCGAACAAGCAACCCTCACCGCCAAAACCGCCACATTCACTTGGGGAAAACCGGGCGGCGATCGATCGGAATATCGGGAAGCTAAACTTTCCTATCCAGTAGTTATCAACGTCCCCGAACCTGAATTGCAAGACAAAATTCAAGATTCGATTAGTTTAAAAAGTGCTTTTGGTCGATCGCTGACGGAGATGGAAGCCGAGTTTAAGGAAATGCACTGGCTAACCTCTCTGGATTACGCCGTTAATTACAATGACAATGCACTGTTATCGCTGACCTACACCAGTACAGGAGTAGCGGCCTATCCCAGTACTTTTGTTCGCCACCGATCGGTCAATTTGATCACCGGCTCTGTATTACGTGCCCAGGATTTATTCACAACTGAAGGTTTAGGTGAGATTGCTTTACAAGTCGATAAACAATTGCAAGATGCGATCAAGGTTAAAGTATCAAAACTTGGTACTCCAAATACCGAAGGCATTGATCCGAGTATTTATAAATCTCATCGCTTTCGGATTAAAAATTTGAATGACTTTACCCTTACGCCCAATGGAATTCTATTTCATTACGAATTTGGATTTCCCCATGTATTGATTGCCGCAGAACCAAAAGGTGATTTTCTGATGACCTATGCCCAATTAAAATCCTATGCGAAACCCAGCGGACCCTTATTTCGATTATTGAGTTCTACGGGCGGCTAGTAGTCGGCAGTTTGGTGCCAGCAGTTTGGTACGATCGGACTTGCTGTTGATTTACTCTTGTGAAGGATGCGCCCGTGCTTGCTGCTGTACTCTACGGACAAGAAGATCTGAAATTAGAAACCGTGCCGGATCCAGAACCAGGGCCGGGTGAAATTATACTTAAAGTTAGCGTGGCAACCACCTGTGGCACTGACCTTAAAGTTTGGCGGCGTGGCGGTCATGCTCGAATGTTGAAACCGCCGACGATTTTTGGTCATGAGGCGGCGGGAACGATTCTTTCCATGGGATCTGGCGTGACGGGATGGGCGGTGGGCGATCGCGTCGTAGCCAATAATTCAGCACCTTGCGGAAAATGTTTCTTTTGCGATCGCCGCGAATATTCGCTTTGCCAAGATTTGCTTTTTAATAACGGAACCTTCGCCGAATATTTAAAAATTCCCGCCCCGATCGTTGAAAAAAACTTACTGCCAGTTCCTCAAAATTTAAGCTCTGCTCTCGCATCCATGACCGAACCGCTGGCTTGCGTATTGCATGGTGTGGCCCGATCGAATGCCCAAGATGGCGATCGGATTGTGGTGATGGGCGATGGGGCGATCGGACTGATGTTTGTGGTGGCCTTGGCCAAAGGTTATAAAGTTGGGACTCCATCGGAGATTATTGTATTAGGCGGCAGCCCCGATCGCTTGGCTGTGGCCGAACAGTTGGGCGCGACCCAGACCTATTTGCACCGCGAGATTGACGATATTCCAGCGTTGATTAAAACCCTCACCAACGGCTGGGGCGCGGATATTGTGATTGAGGCGACGGGGGTGCCGAGTGCTTGGGAATGTGCTGTGGCCTGCGGACGACCGGGCGCGACGATTAACCTCTTTGGGGGTTGCCCGAAGAATACCAATATTTCGGTCAGCACCGAGCAATTGCACTACTGCGAACTCACGCTCAAGGGGGTATTTCACAATACGCCGCAGTATGTCCGCGATGCTTTAGCCTTTATTCATCAGCATCCAGCCTTGATGCAATTGATGCTCAGCGATCGCCGCCCGTTGAAAGATCTCGGTTCAGCGTTTGCCGATATGCGCGATCGGAAAGTGATCAAAGTTGCGATGGAACCATAACTCCTTAAAGGAACCATGAGCGATCGGGGTGATTCAGGATATATTTTAGGGCCATCAACTGTTTGGTGAATAGTCGGTAGATGCTGGGTGAAACTGTTTATCTTTAACAAAATGCTTCAAACAATCCTTGAGACAGCGCTTACAAAATGGATAATGCCGATCGCGACGATCGTAAATTTGGGGTTCAGCTTTGGATTCGTTCAAAACGCACGAGCACTTCCCGGTCAAGGCTCTGATGAAGTTCTCCTGTGGATGAAAGCAAACCCCGGCATCCGTTCATCGCCCACCGAAAAACTTACCATTCACCGTAACAACGGTCCATCGCAGCGCATGATCTTTGAAGCCTCGGTCTTGTCGCCGGGACGAATTATTCCATCGCCCACAGGAGGGCGGATTCGATCGGAGACATTGACCATATTTGACATGTTGTATGGTGTGAGTGAAGCGCGGCTCGAAGCGACGGTGCGATCGATTTATGGTCTAGAAGTCTATCGAGATTTTCAAACCGCGAAGGTGATTTACGCTTACCCGACAATAAAAGCAGAAGCAACAGCAATTCGGGCCAATCAACCGATTGCCGCTGCCTTAAAAGGTGAACTTCGACAGGGCAATCGATTTGCTTACTGGACAGAGATTGTTCGGAACCGCAATGGGCTACACTACGGCGGAAAAGTGGTGGTATTTTTGGTCGAAGATTTGTCGAAAATTGAAGGCGAAATCAAAAGTCGTTAGGGTTGGGTATGCAACTTCGTCAGTGGATTCCATTTTTTGACACAACTGCGCAGGATTGGTCTTTCGAGGCGAGGGTTTTGCGATGGCTGACGTTTGTTTGGATTCTGTTGGGGTTGGTTGTTGTATTCTCTGCATCCTATCCCGCTGGCAATACTGAATTTAATAATGGCTGGTATTATCTTCAACGACAGGTTCTTTTTGTTACGATCGGTCTTGTTCTATTTAACTGGATAGTTCATTCGCCATTACGGATCATTCTAGGCTATGCCCACTTGGGATTGGTGCTGTTTTTGAGTTTGATTTGGGTGACAACATTGCCGCTGCCGGGAATCAGCACAACCGTCGGGGGATCGTCGCGTTGGATTCCGATCGGACCCTTTTTGATGCAACCTTCGGAATTTGTTAAGCCGTTTTTAGTATTACAAAGCGCCCGAATTTTTGGGCAATGGGACAGGTTATCTTGGAAAACTAGATTGACATGGCTCGTGGTATTTGTATTTGTATTACTTGGCATTTTAATTCAACCTAACCTGAGTACGACAGCACTCTGTGGCATGACCGTTTGGTTGATTGCGTTGGCCGCAGGATTGCCGATGCAGTATTTACTCGGTACGGGGATCGGTGGAGTGGTATTGGCGACCTTGAGTATTGCGTTTCGGGAATACCAACGAAAACGGATCATGTCATTTTTGAATCCTTGGGCAGATGCAGTGGGGGATGGCTATCAATTAACCCAAAGTTTGATGGCCATTGGATCAGGTGGGCTATTCGGCACGGGCTATGGTCAATCGGCCCAGAAAATTGGTTTTTTACCGATTCAGTATACTGATTTCATTATTGCGGTATTTCTAGAAGAGTTTGGGTTGGTGGGTGGATTGCTTGTTTTAATTATGCTTGGAATCTATGCCACTATGGGATTTCGGATTGCTCAAAAAGCAACTACCACCATTCATCGTCTAGTTGCGATCGGTGCAACGGTCTTAATGGTCGGGCAAGCACTTTTAAACATTGCCGTTGCGACTGGAGCAATGCCCACGACCGGACTCCCGTTTCCATTTTGGAGTTACGGTGGAAGTTCAGTGTTATCCAGTTGTATTACGGCAGCATTGTTAATTCGGGTGGCACGAGAAACTAGTAACGTGGTGGACTTACCGAGCGTAGGCCGATCGAGTCTGCGATCCGGTTCTCAGTCTGGAAGTATCATTAGTTTCCCGAAAAAAACGTCATCAAATTGGCTCTCAAAGTTTAGAAAAAAACGATCTAAACCAACCTCTGACAAACTGTCTGATACAAAACGCGATCGCCCCCGTCGTAGAAAGCCCGATGGACGATCGCGCTAGTATTTCACAATGTAATTTAATTCTGTCGGCTAAGGCGCTAACAGAATTGAATTTTTTAATTAGTCCTAAGCTGTCTCCAGTATCAACTTCGATCGTTTTAGAACTTCAGGAATCTCGATCGGATACTTACCATCAAAACAAGCCGAGCAAAAATGGCTTGTATCCTGATGGGTG
>JAYUEW010000349.1:0-16706 GCA_043739045.1 Synechococcales cyanobacterium | reverse complement strand
GATGAACTCGCCAGAGCGCCTGGAAAGCTTGGCCCACAAGATGAATCGGTCAGGGTGCAGCCTGTGGAGCTGGGGAAGATCTCTCAGGTGACGGTGCGGGAGGGCGATATGGTGCAGCAGGGGCAGGTGCTGATGGCCTTGGAGTCGGAACTGGATACGAAAGCAATAGAGCAGCTTCAGACGGTGCTGATGTCGCAGCAGAGTGAATTGAGCCAAACGGAGATAATGGTTGAAAAAATCCGATCGCAATTGGATACCCGATCGATGATTGCTGAGAGTGATTTACAATCGCAACGTGCGTCCATGTCTCAAAATGAAAGCATTGCCCAAACCCAAACTGTATTAAATCGACAACTTGAAGATGATATTGCGGCACAGCAGCAACGGATTAAAAAATTTACGACTTTAGCAAATGAAGGGGCTTATCCTCGGGATCAATTGTTGCAAATGGAACAGGCCGTAAGGGAACGGGAACGCAGTATTACGGAAGGCTCGGGAAAACTTCAACAAGCAGTGGGCGATCGCGATCGATTGAATGCGGATCTTTTACGCAAACAATCTGAAGCCGCTCAAGTTCAACTGTCTACTCAGCAAGAAATGGAGCAAATGCGGCTGCGTCAAACTGAAATTCGCGGCAAAATTCAGGAGACAAAATCTCAAATTGCAACGGCAAAAGCCAAAAAAGATCAACGTTTTGTATATGCGCCTACTAGTGGCAAAATTACTACGCTAAACTTAAAACATAGTGGTCAAGTCGTACAATCGGGAGATACGATCGCCGAGATTTCGCCTCAAGGTAAACCATTGATTTTGTCCACGCTTTTGCCCAGCCACGAAGCGGGTTTTGTTAAACCTGGTATGGTGACACAAATTAAGCTTGATGCATTTCCCTATCAAGATTTTGGGCTTGTATCTGGCAAGGTATTACTAGTGTCCCCCGATAGTAAGACGCTAAAAGATGGCGCTCAAGTTTATCGGGTAGATATTGCTCTCGATCGTCCCAATATTCAAGTACGCGGCCAAACAATTGAACTCACCATGGGCCAAACAGGAACGGCTGAAATCATTACCCGCCGTCGTCGCATTATGGATTTGCTCCTAGATCCAATTAAACAACTTAAGGGAAATATTAATCTTTAATTCAATGACTGTATCTCTTTTTGATTTTACAAATGTAATCTAAATACCATCTATTCGATCGTGCGATCGATGAGGACTCTATTATGTATCCTGAACCTTCAAATTCTCACGAAATCGAACAAGTTATACAAGCGATTCTAGAGGGAAAATATTCCTGGGCCTGTGTTTTAATGCTTCGGACAATGGGCTATAACCCTTCAGAATACTTACCCTATCGCACCTATACTCGTCTGATGAAAGCGCAGATTCGACCTAAAAATAAAGAATCAAAATTACACTGAAAAATTATCCAAAAATAACTAGTGCCAATTTGGCATCACTTAGAATATCTGGTTAGTTATACTACATAAATGATCTGTATTCTATTGTCTAAATTTCAATAAGGACTATCTCATGATGAAAATTCAAGATCTATCAATGATGGAAATACTATCGCTCGATCGATCCGATCGTCGAATTCAAGGTGGGGAAGGAATTTCTCTATTTGTAGAAGTGCTTGGAATTGAGGGGGTGGATAGCGAGATGTCAAACAGTCTCTACACAATACTAGACGGTAATGCTATCTCCGTGTCAGTCTTTTCATCGGTAGAGACTATTCCAGGGGGCATGATATCAGTGTCTCGTAGTAGTAGCACCAGTATGCCGATAAGTTAGATTAGGTTGACTTAACGTCTTACAGAGTTCCTTAGTCCTCTAGTTCAGATCTGCCTGAGCTAGAGGACTTTTTACATTCAATTCAGATAGTTATTTCAGTTTTAAATTAACTGCCAATTTGGCAATACAGGATTAGTTCAATTAAATATAGTAATTACATCGAGCAAACAGCTTGATACCAATCAAAACTATTTGGAGTTGTTCAAATGAAAATTAACAATCTTAACCACATTGAATCTGCTGTTCAAAGCGTTATCGGTGGATATTACTACTACTATAGTCCTAAAGCTGTAGCTGCCGCAGATGCTAACGCCCTAGCTATTGGGTATAGAACCTATTCTGACACCTATACTAGTGCTACTGCTGTGGCTGGGATTTTCTCGAAATCTACGTCTAGTTCTTATGCCGTAGCACGATAGTTTAAGACTATGATTTGCAAGGTATAATTCACTGGCCACGAAGATTAAATCAATTAAGTTAGAGATTTTATAGGGGGTTAAGTTAGCCCTTGAACTAAAATCTCTAGCTTATTGATTTGAATTCGTACAACTTTTCATTTGTTAATTAATCTAACCATTTATTAGGAGTCTAGTAATAATGAAACTTCAAGATTTAGATACTTTAGAGTTTGTCTTTCTAAACGATCAGGTTCAGGGAGCTGGTTTGCCCTATGCAACTGCAACTGCTGCTGGAGTTGCTAAGGCAGGTGCGCGGACATCTATCAATATTCGGCCAAATGGCATCGTCTATAGTACGACAAGTGCGGCGGCGGGTGCGGCGGCAGGTGCGGCTACTGTCAATGGTCCAGCATTTGTGTCTGTTGGGGTGAATATCTCATACTAGGTATGATTTCATCACTTTATTTTTTGTCTATGTGCTGCTCACAGAACTTAAGTATGTGAGCTTTCTGAACTTCATATGTGGGCAAAATTGCATGAATGAGATAATTACACCCCACCAAATCATTCAATTACTTCTAGAACGATTAGACTATCGCAAGGTCTATGAGAATTGGATTCAGGTGCAGATTCTGCGATCGACTGCTCTAGAATATAGTATAAGTCTCCCAGAAGAGGACATTCAAGCAGAAGGCGATCGGCAGCGTCATGAATTGCGATTAGAACGTGCTGAGGATACCCTAGCTTGGCTTAAATCGGAACATGTCACTCCCGATCAATGGGAACAGGGGATTAAAGATAAATTGCTCCGATCGCTCATAGCCGAGCATTTATTTGCTGGAGATGTTGATAGGATTTTTGCTGAGAACAAATTGAATTACGATCGTCGAGCGGTCTATCGTTTAGAGATTGCTGATGCTGCTATTGCCCAAGAATTATTTTATCAAATAGAAGATGACGAAATCAGCTTTTTTGAAGCAGCTTATCTATATTTAGAAGACGAAGAAAAGCGCGATCGGTGTGGGTTTGAAGGATTATTGCATCGTTGGGAATTACCTAAAGCTCATGCTGCGGTAATCTTTGACGCGCAGACTCAGCAGATATTACCGCCTATTGAAACTGAAACTGGATTTGTATTGTTTTGGGTCGGGCGGATTATTCCGGCAATGTCAACACCAGAACTTCGGACTAAGATTTTGAATGACTCATTAGATCAATGGCTAGCGGCTGAATTAATTCGTTGGGTCCATTATCATACACTCGATCCAGTCCCGGCGCGATAGATAAACCCATATCTCCAATGGAGTAGATTCCTATGAATTCCAATGATGCAAGGTCCCGATCGCAAACCGATCGTAAATGGAAAACCGATCGTTATGGTGAACGAGAATCAATTGCCTATGCCCGTGCAACTGCTACAACTATGGGCACAGGCAATTGTGAATTTGTAACCGATACCCAGATTAGCACCGTAGTTTTTCAAGTGGCACCCGATGGGATAGTGACGATTTTGGCATCACCATCCAGTCATTCTTACGCGTCTGTACGATCGTCCTCCTAAGCAGAACGCAATCCACGAAAACTTACCTTTGCGATCGTTTGCTGAGCTTCTACAACGGTAATTCTCAGGGCATCTTTGAATGTGCGACTATAAGTACCGTTAAAACTAATATTATTAGAACTAAGGGATAGTGAACTAGATTGAACATTAAGTTTGAAGTTTCTGCTCAAGTTATTTGTCCCAATAGTTAAACTATTTCTATTATTAAATTGTTTACCCTCAATAATCAATTGATCTAATAGCGTTCGGGTACCACAAGAATCTGTGCCATAAATTGAAAGTGTCGTCTTACTGCGAGCCAATTCTCGTTGTTTTCGTCCATTGCCTTCCGCCGTCAGTGACATTGCGCCTTGGAAGTTAAATTTGAATGTTTCTTTAGGGCTGATGTAGAAATCTAAGCCTTTTATCTTAGTCAGTGCGATCGCCTTCCCTTCATAGCCTAACCCGTTTCCTTCAACGACACTCAGAGCATCGCCAATACCATTAGTTTGACCGATCGGGATATTTTCGCCGCCAATAAAGACCCCATTCGCAAACGCATTTGCTGTTGTAAGCGAACCAGGCACCAACGCATTTACTACAGTTTTAGTATCAGTAAACGTTGAAGTGCTGTTAGGACGATGGCTGAAGTTGGAAAGGTCAACGGTGCTGCGTGCTCCAACGAAGCTATTGCTGGACGTTGGCTGATGAGTTGAAAGAGGATTTGAATGACTGTTGATTGGATTAATGGTCAAAAGAGGCTGCTGTAATTGAGTCATAGTAATTTTCTCTAAGATTTTGACGACAGAACATCTCCCTAGAAGCTCATAAAGCAAAGTTTAGTACTCTGAGCGCTATCGGCATATAGTGGCTCAGGTATAATTACTTAGAATTCACACAATCGACAATTCTCTTTATCTTTTATTCTTTATCTTTTATGTAAAGGCACCACTGTCATCTGTTAGTCAATTCCACTGTTGGAGAGCGGTAAGTAAAAGTCGAAGGCTGTGACGATTGACACCGAATTCCCCTAGCCCTTTCAAAGAGCGGAAACCAGAACTCAACTCTTAGTCTCTTTAAAAAAGAGGAATTTAGGGGAATCAGGCTTTTTGATATCAACAAACGAACGTTTAAAACAGATAACTAAGGATCTAGGTTAGTGGTCTAAACGTGCCACGCAGTTCACCAGCACGATTTTTTGAAGTATGGAAATCCATGTAGAGATTGCCAGTTTTCAAAGCTTGCAGTTGTTCACTAGAAAGGGTGTACTCTCCCATAAGCCGACCACCCAAGCCGCTAGAATTCATCATGACCGTCAACGCATATTGGAAAGGTCCATTCTTACCCGGTTCGCCGCGATGAATGTGGACTGCTGAGGTAATATTGGGATTAGGCGGGTTAACTGGATCGGTACTGTAGTCGCGCAAAGGGCTGGATAAGCTGCTGAAGTCGCCGCGCACGATTAAGCGATCGCCGACTAATACAGCACCGCCCACAGCTCTCGCTTCCGTCATTGGCATATCTGGTACAACACCATCTACCGTCAGAATTGCCACATAGCGCTGGCTCAAATCCATCGGCATTCCCATATCCTGGGCTATTAGCGTCGCCTCATGCAAATCTGCCATTAAATGCTGATTCACCAGTTCAACCGTCGGCGACTGGCTCAAAACTGGCGTTGCGATCGCAATCAGCCATAAACAAGACATTAGCCCTAAGCATCCCGCCAACCAAACATTACCCCGAACTAGAGCGCTTTGCCCAAAATTACGACTGCCACGAAACCAGTTAAAAAGCGACTGTGAAGACTTACTCATTACAATTCATCCTTTTAAGAAATCAGTTAGAGTAGAATTATACGCTAGCAATTTTGGTTTAGATCTCTATTTTGGTTTAGATCTCTATAGTTCCGAGATCCAAGAATTTCGGCAATACCACTGATTTCCCCCCGTCGAAACTGTCCCGCTGCGAGATTGGCCATTTGATTCCCCAGATTATGCCGATCGCTTTCTAAGCCATACCGATCGCGGTTTTTGATTTGCGCTAATCTCCCTTTTCGACCTAGTGCATCGCTGTGACCCATGATGTGATGGAATGTTGCGAATACTTTGGGATTAGCCTGGAATGCGGCAAGCTCTAGCCAAAGGTCACGATCGTTGATGGGATTGCCTTTGGTATTGAGCCAACCATTATGATTCCATTTGTTGATCCAATTATGATTAATCGCATCGATCGCATATTTAGAATCTGAAAAAATTGAACTCTGTATTAGAGTTTGTTGTGAACATTGTTTCAAATACTTTAATGCTGTAATCAATCCTAAAAGTTCAGCCCGCTGATGAGTGCTGTGAGTCTCCGTTCCGCCTAATGTCCTTATGGTATTGTCACTAAACCAAACGACAGCAGCATATCCACAAATACCCCGTCCACCATAGGGTGCATATCCGCCGCTTCCGTCGGTGTAGATGGCATTAATCAAACGAGGCGCTTGCACAGTCAATGTTGGGGCTTGTAATATGAACTCATATTTGATTTTAAAGGCTTTTGGGAACCGGGATGCACATTACAATTTTGACCTATGGTTCTCGTGGGGATATTCAGCCGTTTGTGGCTCTAGGTGTGGATTTGACACGATCGGGGCATCAAGTACGCCTTGCGGTCCCAGGGTTATTTAAAGAGTTTGTAATGGCTCAAGGGCTAGAGTTTGCGGAATTATCTGGGGATCCACAGGCATTATTACGATCGGATGCGGGGCAAGAATTATTGAAGGCGGGCGCGAATGGCTTGAAATTTTTGAAGAGCTTTGGAGCTTTAGTTCGATTGGATTTGCCAGGGGTTTTGGCGGATTCTCTGAAGGCTTGTGCTGGGACGGATTTAATTGTGGCGACGGCATTTACGTTTTGGGGCTTGGAGATTTCGCAGGCCATGAATATTCCCTGTGTTTTTGCTAATGTAAATGCCTTGAGTCCTACCCGTGAATTTGCAATTGCATCGGTGCCATCGGGACTAGTTCCGCCTATTCTAAACAAATTAACCTATCCGTTGTCATTAATTCCATTTTGGCAATTATATCGGGAACCCTTGAATGCTTGGCGTAAATCAGAATTAGGATTGCCACCATTGGGAGTTTTTGATGAACCGATCGATCGACTACAAAAAACAAATATGCCTTTTTTATATGGTATTAGTCCGTCAGTATTGCCCCGTCCCCGAGATTGGCCGACACATTTGCATATGACGGGTTATTGGTATTTAAATCAACCTGATTTTCAGCCCTCTGCGTCATTGATTGACTTCCTAGATTCAGGAGAACCTCCGGTTTATATTGGCTTCGGCAGTATGGCTGAGCGCGATGCGACGGAATTGACCGAAATAGTACTCGATTCATTATCAAAATCGGGACAGCGCGGTTTGTTATTATCTGGCTGGGGTGGCATTCAGCAAACAGATTTACCCGATACCGTATTGAAAGTAGCTTCAGCACCGCACGATTGGTTATTACCGAAAATGGCTGCCGTTATTCATCATGGTGGTGCCGGGACAACTGCCGCCGCATTACGATCGGGCCGTCCATCTATGGCAGTTCCTTTCTTTGGTGATCAACCATTTTGGGGCGATCGGATTGCAATATTGGGTGTAGGTGTGCCCGCTGTGCCGAGACTTCAGTTATCGATTGATACCCTGTCAGCATCTATTGGTGCATTGGTTAACAATCAGAGCTTCAAAGCTAACGCAAAACAATTAGCCGATCGAATTGCTCTGGAAAATGGCACGAAAAATGCAGTCAATATTATTCAATCCTCCCTATGATTCTTGTTAGTAGCTAGTGCAACTGTGACCATAGCGGAAACACAATATCGGGTTCGAGTCCAGTGGCTTAATTCAACGAAGAAGCTCACGATGCTTGATTAATTGTACGTTTTGAGAATCCACAGCATTCCATGCGCTGTGTGGCTATTTTGGATGCTCAATACTTGCTCAATACTTTAGACTGACTCCGCGAGAATCAGAAGTATGGAATTTACGAAATCAAGGCCGATCGCGTCGTGAAATTGCAGATCAGTTGTATATTTCGATCGATACAGTCAAAAAACACTTAGCAAATATTCAAATAAAACGTCAAATCTATCTTGAGGCGATTAATTAATAGATCAGGTCTGATGCTGCTGACTTCGATTTAAAACGTTATAATCAGGAGCATCGGAACTCCTTTTAATAATAGGAAGTTTTCCCGTCTAATAGCTTACTCATATTATGGTTTGTCCACTACTAAAATATTTTACATGCATACTGTTCTAGAATCGATCGCAACAGCAAATCCTCCGTTTGAACTCACCCAAAATCAGATGTTAGCGTTCTTGTCCAGATTGGAAGGTATGCCTCTCACATTGTACGATCGTGCGACTCAAATTTATCAAAAATCTGGAATCGATCGTCGGTATACCTGCATTCAAGACTACTCAACAGAGCCACCAAATTTTAGTTTTTATCCTAATAATTGGAGCTTAGAACCTGTTCCAAGTACCTTTGTTCGTAATCAGGTCTATCAAATTTATGCCACAAAAATTGCAATCTCAGCCGCTCAACAAGCGATTGAAGATGCAAAGCTAAATGTAGCGGATGTTACTCACATAATTGTAGTGAGTTGTACTGGATTTTCTGCGCCCGGTTTAGATGTTCATTTGATCCAGCAATTAGGGCTTAGGAATGATGTCGATCGTACTATGATTGGCTTCATGGGATGTTGTGCAGCATTTAATGGGTTAAAAAGTGCCCATGCAATTTGTCAGAGTAACCCGAAAGCACGCGTATTATTGGTGTGTGTGGAATTATGCACATTGCATTTTCAGAATGAGAATTCATTAGAAAATGTAGTAATTAATTCAATTTTTGGAGATGGTGCCGCCGCCGCAATTTTGTCTTCCCAATCTGATAATGATGCGGCTGGGAAGTTGGCCTATGTGGACGGGGCGAGCGTTTTAGCTGATGACACGCTGGGTCTAATGAGTTGGACTGTGGGTGATACTGGCTTTCTGATGGGACTATCGCCTAAGGTTCCTGGTGCGATCGCTCAGCATTTACCACACTATTTAACTCAGTTACTCGATCGAAATGCTCTGACTCAAGCTGATATTAATTTTTGGGCTGTGCATCCCGGTGGACGACTAATCCTTGATAAAATTCAGGCATTATTTGAATTAGAAGATAGTTTAATTCAAGATTCCTATGAAGTTCTTAACCAATATGGCAATATGAGTTCCTGTACTATTTTATTCATATTAAAACGATTACTTTTACAGCATAATAGCGGGCAGAAACTGCAAAATGGATTAGCGCTGGCATTTGGTCCAGGGTTGACCATAGAAGGATGTTTATTTCAGCAAGTAGCCTCTTAAAATTATGATTTCTTTCCAAACCCGCACTGATGAAGATGAGTTGATGGATGACTTTTCCATTACAGATATTCGCCTCACCAGCGCTCTCGAAGAACTTCGGACAGTGAATCGGTTTCTCGGTGGTTATGACACGACGATGGCGGTGTTAGCTCCCTGGTTGAAGACCCGATCGCAGACTAATCCCAATCCCATCCGCATTCTAGATCTTGGTACAGGTATTGCAGATTTCCCTGAATACATTATCTCTTGGGCCGCCAAACAATCTCCGCCAATTGATCTTGAACTGGTTGCGATCGATGCAAACCCCGTCACTGTAGAGTATGCTCGTCAGTCATTATCTAAACGTTTACCCGATGCATTGAGTTCTAAAATTCAGGTAGAAGTCGCGGATGCCTTAGCGTTGCCCTATGGTGATGGGGAATTCGATGTTGTCATGGGTGCAATGTTCTTACATCATTTTGCTGAAGAACGGGCGATCGCAATTGTTCATTCAATGAATCGAGTTTCAAGGGGTGGAATTTTAATTAATGATCTTCATCGTCATCCGCTGGCTTACTATAGTTTTTATACCTTAAGTCGGTTGTTTCAGGCTTCAGAAATGGTACAAAATGATGGGCCAATTTCAGTACTGAGAGGCTTCCGTGGTGACGAGTTGGAGACGATCGCCCAGAAGGCTGGACTGACGAATTTTACAGTGAGTTGGCGTTGGCCATTTCGTTGGTTATTGAGTACTCTTCAGGGGAATGTTGCATGAATTACGATGTGATTATTGTTGGGGCTGGATTGGCCGGATGTAGTGCTGCGATTCAATTGGCCGATCGAGGGTGGAACGTATTACTTTTAGAACAACAGAAGTATCCTGTTCACAAATTGTGCGGTGAATTTCTATCAGTTGAGGTGATTCAAAATTTTGCAAACCTTGGCATTCTAGAGGCAGTGCGAAATGTGGGTGCCCATCCCATTCGGAATGCATTGCTCACAACGACAACGGGTGAAACGTTTGAACACCAATTACCTGGTGTTGCGCTGGGATTGAGTCGCTATCAGTTAGATTTAATGCTATTTGAACGGGCAGAGTCGATCGGTGCGATTTGCCAAGATGGGACGGTTGTTCGTGATATTTCCGGTGATTTTAAGACTGGATTCAAAGTCTCCACGAGTTCAGGAGAATTTACTAGTCGTATGGTGTTGGCGGCCCACGGAAAACGATCGCCCCTAGATACTCAACTCGATCGTCCCTTTACCGCCCGTAAATCCCCCTGGGTTGCCTTCAAAGCCCATTGTGATGGATTGACATTACCGGGAATGATAGAACTCCATGCATTTCCCGGCGGTTATTGTGGGTTGTCAATGATTGAAACGGGACAGGTGAATTTGTGTTGGATTGGTCATGAAAAGATTTTAAATGGTAGCAACGATCGAAATCTACCTAATGCATTGTATGAGAATCCTGTATTGCGCGATCGTTTAGAAAATATGACAATTAATCCAGCCGTCAAACATCGTCTCAGTCAAATCTCATTTGAATTAAAGGGAAACTTTGATGGTGATATTTGTATGATTGGAGACACTGCTGGAATGATTACGCCGTTATGTGGCGATGGTATGGCAATGGCGTTGCGGACGGCAGAAATAGCGGTGCCTATGGTGAATGATTATTTACAAGGAACGCTTAGTGCTGAACGATTTAAATCAAACTATCGTGACACCTGGCAACGAGAATTTAGATTACGTCTACAGCTTGGGCGTTTGATGCATTCAGCTTTTATTCAGCCGCAAGTGGCTCAAGTCAGTGTTTCTATTTGTCGATCGTTTCCAACAATTGGCAATTGGTTAATTCAAAATACCCGAGGATCTGCGTCTCCAGTTCAATCTAATCAGGCATTCTCTGTTTGATAGTTTATTTAATTACCAGCTTGTTGCTGTTGTTTCTTTTCTAAATATTGTTGATGATCATCAGTCGCTAGCCAATAGGTTGATTCAGGGCAAATATCAGTGACGATCGGTTTTGCGTATTGCCCCGATTCATTCAGTTTTTGTTTACTGTGTTGGGCTTGGCGCTGTTGATTTGAATTGTGATAAAAAATTACCGATCGGTATTGTTCACCGCGATCGGCCCCTTGACGATTCAAACTAGTAGGATCATGCATTGCCCAAAATGCATTTAGCAAATCATTGTATTGAATTTGACTCGGATCGAAATGAACTTGTGCAACTTCCGCGTGGCCTGTGATTCGCGAAACAATATCGAGATAACAAGGATTGTCAAAATGTCCGCCCATATACCCCACAGATGTTTTCATTACGCCAGGGAGCGATCGAAACTTCTGTTCAATTTTCCAAAAACATCCGCCGCCAAAGGTTGCAATTTCTAGTTCGGGAGTTAACTCAAGGGTTTGATCAAAAGCTTCAAGATTCATGATTATTCTCACAACTATGGGATTGTGTATAAAAAATCTCCCAAAGCCTTATGAAGGGCTGGGAGACTTACCAAGTAAATTCAAACTTTGATATTCAATCTCAAATCAAGATTGAACTAGCTACCCGAAACCGCAAAGGTCAGGGATACCGACACTTCAGGGTGAAGTTTAAGAGTGGCAGTGTATTCACCAATGCTCTTAACTTCAGGAACTTCGATTTCACGACGATCGACATCAACATTAGCCGACGCTTTAATTGCATCAACAATATCTTGAGTTGTCACCGTTCCGAAGATCGCTTCGTTTTCGCCCACTGGCTTGACGATCGATAATGTGCCGATCTTTTCCAGAGTTTCTTTCTGGGTGAGAGCTGCTGCTTTCAATTCCGCGAGGCGCTGAAGTTCTAGTTCCTTACGGCGCGCCACCTGCTTCATCACACCCGGAGTTACCGTGGTTGCGAAAGATTGAGGATACAGAAAGTTGCGAGCGTAGCCAGGAGCTACCTCCACGATATCCCCTAATTTACCCAATTTGCTCACGTCCTTAGTTAGGACGACTTGAACCCGTTTTGCCATGATCGTTTGTTTCCCTTATGTTTCCGATACTTCTAGCGGAAATTCTTAACTTAGCTAACTTTTACAGCCAAAGTTCTAATGATACTGGAAGTGTGTACCAAGGGAAAGACTTATATTGAAAGATTTTTCCTAAGCTGCCACGCCCAAAAAATCTCGAACAACAACTAGGAAATTTTCTGAATCTTCTAACATTGGAAAATGTCCCACTTTCTTTAAAACCTGATACTTCAAACCCGGATTAAGTGCTGCTGCTGCTCGCCCCAGGCTTGCGGGAACGATCGTATCCCGATCGCAGGACAGAACCAAGGTGGGAATCGAAAGGTTAGCAATTTGCGCTGAGATTTCCGTACAGGTGTTGGGTTGAGCCACACTGAGCAACGTCCCGATCGCAGCATCAGCCGTCGCACCTAGATAATCTTCGATGAATTCTTGCCGATCGCTGCCGGGAATCGATCGATGTAAAAAGCGCTGCATGACTAAAAAATCAACGCCGGGTAAGGTATAAAACCATCTAGGCCGAAAATTAATTACGAGTTGACCAAATTGGTAAAAAACACCAAAAATGATCGCATTGAATTTAAAAACACCGCCACAGGTCAAAACACATTGATCAACCCGATCGCCCCAACCATCTAAAAAATAAGTCGCGATCGAACACCCCATAGAATGTGCCACTACCGAAACCCGATCGATCTGTAATGTGGTCAATAGTTGATCCAAATCGTCTGCGTAGGATTTTAGGCTATAGGCACTTGGTTGATCGCCATCAATAATTTTGCTCCGCCCAAACCCACGCAAATCATAAATCAAACAATCATACCGATCGCTCATTGCCTCAGCCGTCGATCGCCAATACCGCCCGGATCCACCCCAACCATGTAAAAAAACTAAAACAGGTCGATCGGTGCGATCTCCAGATTCTGTCTTAGTAATCCATTCATAGTAAGTATCACAACCTCGAACATTCAACAGTGGCATTTAGGCAGACTCAGGCTTAGGTAAGGACGACGGAAGTACAATCAGCTCGGCAGTCGATCGTTTCTCCACCATGTCACGGGTGATGACACAGCGAGTCAAATCCTTACGGGACGGGACTTCGTACATGATGTCCAGCATAATTTCTTCAACGATACTCCGCAGCGCACGCGCACCCGTTTTCCTCCGAAATCCTTCAGATGCGATCGCCTTTATGGCATCCGATCGAAACTCCAACTGAACATTATCCATACGCATCAGCTTTTGATATTGCTTAACTAAAGCATTTTTTGGCTCAGTCAAAATGGCCATCAGCGTCTCTTCATCCAGCGATTCAAGGGTCGCCACCACCGGAATCCGACCTATAAATTCAGGAATCATGCCAAACTTCACGACATCATCCGCCTGCATGTTTTTCAGCATATCGGACGATCGTTTCTCTGCCGAAATGCCGTCTTTGCCGACCTGAATAAATCCCATAGACTTTTTACCAATGCGTTGCTCGACAATCTTGTCCAGCCCCATAAACGCACCGCCGCAAATAAACAGAATATTACTGGTATCGATTTGGATACAATCTTGATAGGGATGTTTCCGTCCACCTTGGGGCGGCACATTGGCTATTGTTCCTTCCAGCATTTTCAGTAGTGCTTGCTGAACCCCTTCACCCGAGACATCACGAGTAATAGACGGATTCTCACTCTTACGAGCAATCTTATCAATCTCGTCAATGTAAATTATGCCACGCTGCGCTTCCTCAACGTCTAGATCGGCAACTTGAAGCAGTCTCAAAAGAATGTTCTCAACATCCTCACCTACATACCCCGCTTCGGTCAGGGTTGTTGCATCAGCCACCGCAAACGGCACATCCAAAATATTAGCTAAGGTTTGGGCCAGTAACGTCTTTCCCGATCCGGTCGGTCCAATCAGTAAAATGTTTGACTTCTGGAGTTCGATCGCGTCGTCAGGTTTGCCTTCTTCTCCATGGGATTCCAGATAGGTAAGCCGTTTGTAGTGGTTGTAGACAGCAACAGAAAGTACCTTTTTGGCTTCGTTCTGGCCGACAACATGTTGATCAAGATGTTTCTTGATCTCTTTCGGCTTGGGAACCTGGCCCATAGTGATGGGCGTGGTGCGGACTTTTTGCCGTTCAGGTTGTTGGTCACGGCGAGGAACCGCCTGGGGAGAGCCACTCCCCTCAAACAGTTCTTCGTCCAAGATCTCGTTGCACAGGTCAACACATTCGTCACAAATATACACACCGGGACCCGCAATGAGTTTGCGGACTTGTTCTTGCGATTTTCCACAGAACGAGCATTTCAAGTGTGAATCGTAAGTTTTAGGCATTGTGACTGTTAACCTCGTGCAACGATCGGTTCGGTAGGGATTTGTGTGTTTCGGAGCTTGAGGTTAGTCGTTCTCTGACTAAGAGACGAGAGAAAGCTGTGGAGCTTCAACCCGATCGTGACGATAAATCACAGAATCGATCAAACCATAGGCTTTAGCTTCTTCGGCAGACATGAAAAAGTCGCGTTCAGTGTCTTCCTCAATCTTCTCAAGTGGCTGCCCCGTATGATCTGCCATCAGGCTATTCAGCGTACTCTTGTGGTAAAGAATTTCGCGGGCCATAATCTCGATGTCTACAGCTTGCCCCTGTGCGCCACCTAAGGGCTGGTGAATCATAATCCGAGAACTTGGCAATGACATGCGTTTACCTTTGGCCCCACCAGAGAGTAGGAATGCTCCCATACTGGCTGCCAATCCAAAACAAATAGTCGCAACGTCGCAACGAACTTGATTCATCGTGTCATAAATCCCCATGCCTGCGGTGATGGATCCGCCAGGGGAGTTGATGTAAAGCTGAATGTCTTTCTCTGGATCCTCCGCTTCGAGGAATAGCATCTGAGCAATAATCGAGTCGGCTATGGTGTCATTGACATCTGTTCCAAGAAAAATAATCCGATCGCGCAGCAGTCGAGAATAGATATCAAATGCCCGTTCTCCACGTCCAGATTGTTCGACAACCATGGGAACGACAGTGGAGGAAATAATCTCCTGATGACGAGAAGTGCTCGTGAGGTCGTAGCCGGCAGATTGAGAAATCATAGGAGTCAGAGGGGTCTAATTAAGGAAATAGTACTTTTATTTTCGTCCATTATGCCTTAGTTCTCTGAGAACTGTTGGTTGATCAATGTAGGAATTCCCGAATTCAAATCTTGACTTCAAAATCCTTCCCTCGATTTAATCTGTAGGAAGGATTCTAGTTCATCGCCACGATGTTATCTTGTACGGCATTTGGTTATGCGTCTTCAGATTCCACATCTACGATCGCATCTGAGGCTTCAGCATCTTCCTCAATAGATTTAAGAGTGCCTTCAGGAACCATCTCAAGGGTCCAGTTGGCCTCGATCCATTCTAGGATTGTTTCCTTAAGCATGTCTTCGCTCAGAACTTCTTTTAAGCGTTTTGGATCAATATCTTCGCCGCGCATTTCTTCGAGTGCATCGTTGTAACGCTTAGTGAATGCCGCATCATCGACTTTTAATCCTTCGATTTTCGCGACTTCGCCTAAGGCCAAGGTTCGCTTGATTCGATCGATCGCTTCAGGTTTAGATCGCTCTTTCAACATGGGAATCATGTCTTGGGTGAAGATCTGACGGACGTCTATGCCCTGTTGCTGGAACTGCATCGCCGTCTGAGACAGCATATAGTTCAGTTCCCGATCGAGCAAAGTCTCAGGAATCTCAACTTCAATGTGGTTCAGTAGTTCATTCAGGATGGCAGTTTCTTTGTTCTTTTTGTTCCGATCGTCGATTTCGCGCTGGAAGTTGCTTTCCATGTTGCTGCGAAGTTCTGCGATCGTTGCTACGTCGCCATTGGTCAGTTCACTTGCAAACTCATCATTGACCTCCGGCAGTTCCCGACCTTTGAGTTCCTTCAGAGTCATTTTGAAAGTAGCCGTCTGACCCGCTAGAGCTTCTTCTTCATAGTCTTCTGGGAAAGTGGCAACGACATCTTTTGTTTCGTCAATGCTCATGCCAATAATGCCGTCAATGAACCCAGGAATAAATCCACCTTCTTCAAGATCCATCGTGAAATCTTCAGCTTGACCACCAGGCACATCGGTTTCTTCGCCGCCTTCGGGAGTATAAACGCCGTGATAATCAACGACAACGACATCACCCATGATGGCGGCACGGTCTTCGATCGGGACCAAGGTTGCAAGGCGTTTACGATAGCCATCAATTGATTCCTCAATCCGGGCTGGATCTAGCTTCACGTCTTCAGCTTGAACCGTGAGTCCTTTATGTTGAGCGAGTTTAACCTCGGGCTGAATATCAACAGCAGCCTTGAATACCAAAGCGTTGCCGGGTTCGTAGCTAGCGACAAGTTCTTCAAAATCGGACTTCAGTTGGAAGTTTCCGATCGCTGCAATATTTTCTTGCTTGATCGCATCTTTAATGGACTGATCGACCAAATCTTCTAGGGATGTCGCCTTGATTCCCATGGAGCCAAAGCGTTGCACAATGACCTGACGAGGAACTTTCCCCTTCCGGAACCCAGGTATATTGGCTTGGCGCATGAATTTCTGGATCGTGCTTTCGTAC
>JAYUEW010000348.1:0-11102 GCA_043739045.1 Synechococcales cyanobacterium | reverse complement strand
TAAAAGATATAAAATCGAATGAACTGTTATCCTATAGATAACCCCTCCAAGCTATATTCTGCACAGCTTTTCAGATTCCCAGGCTACGGAACCAGTGCCTTCATTCACTAATTTAGTCTATTGTTATGGATGAGGAATTTTCTCAATTTAACGACGATGAAAACACTCTAGTTTGTATAGGTAAATTTGACGCGGCGGGCTTCCCGATCGTGATATCACGTCAGTTAGGACCGCTGGCAACGGCAACATTACAGGCATTAGGGTTGGCGGCATTACTAAATGAAACGATTCAGACAGAACCATTACAAGGAATCTTAATGCGGCTAGACGACGGCTCGATTGTGCGCATCGAACCTACTGGGAACGGCTACATTGCCTATCTTCAGATGCCTGCAACTAATAGCTAGCGCTAGCTATTAGTCTCAGGTTGAAATGGCGCAATATCTTCGGTGATGGTTCGTCAACTTAAGCAGTAAACTAAATTAGAGATTTTGAACTAAAGATTTTAAACAGGGCTGCAAAATGACAGAATTGACGGATACAGAATTGATTTTAACGGCAGCAGCAGGAACATCACCTCGGCCAACGGCAGCAGCAACCGTGATGGCTCTTTTGCAAACCGAAGAATCTATTCGTCAAACCCGATCGCAATTCACAGAATCTGACTTACTCGGTAATTGGCGACTGCACTTTGTTTCAGCCGGAAAAGTAAACCTAATCTCCAAACGGCTTCGAGGCTTTTTTCTGCCATCATTTTTACCCGCACAAATCGGATTTCAGCGTAACGATGTAGACAATCCTGCACCTCTCTGCGTGACAAATCAAATTACGATCGGTCTGATCCAACTGACATTTACTGGCCCTGCCCGATTTGAACCAAAAAAGAATTTATTAGGGTTTGATTTTACACGCCTTGAAGTGATTGCCTTGGGACAACGAGTATATGAAGGCTCGGTTCCTAGTCCTAGAATAAACCAAAAATTTCAAGATATTTCGATCGGGAAACTTCCATTTTTTGCATTCTTCGCCGTGACGGATAATTTCATTGCGGCGCGTGGTCGAGGCGGTGGTCTCGCGATGTGGGTAAAGCAAACTTAGATAAATTTTTAAGTGATAATTTTTAGCCAGTAAGTTTTGATTGATAGCTTGTAGATTCGATCGCCACAGCACCCACAAAGCCAATTGCAGTAGAATCTAAACAACTCAAATCAAATCGAGTCAAGTTAAAAACCCGATCGCATGGTGATTCCACTACTGTCAGACTTGATTTATCAATGTGTAATTCTAAATTAGAAATCTGGCTCAATCCAATTCCAACAGCCTTCAAATAAGCCTCCTTACAGGTCCAGTAGGCAAAGAATTGTTCGGGTTGCAACGGCTCAGGCAAAGCTACGATCGTCTCATATTCTGATAACTTAAAAAATCGTTTCGCCAATTCCAGAAGTTTCGGCACCGATCGCACCTTTTCCAAATCAACCCCCACAACTGCCGTCTCAGATACAACAATCAAGGCTCGCCCATTAGAATGAGCTAAGTTAAAGTGTAAATTTGGATAATCCACTAGTCTAGGTTTGCCATAATTACCATACTCAAATCGCAACGCTTGCGGAGAACAATTGGTATACTCTGCAAGCGTCGATCGTAATCCCCCCCGTGCCGCAATAAAATCATTTTGATGTTGCAAATTCAGCAATCGCGCAGCCCGATCGCACTCATCAGGAGACAACAATTCATAATACTCAGCCCGAGTCTGCCCATCAATTCCCAAATCAATCCAATACCGATCGTAACTCAACAAATCACCCAAACTCCTCATGAACTTTTCACATACCAACTCTTCTCAAAATACTCATAGTCCCCCTTTACAAGGGGGATTTAGGGGGATCGTCAACCCTCGCTAAACACCGATTTCAACTCCGGCTTCGACTCTGGCAATGATGGGCGCACAATCAAATACACCAATGGTCCGAGTAAGGGCACCAATGACACCAACCAAAAGGCTTGATCATTCACCCAATCGCGTCGTGCCATATCGTCTTTGATCAACGTCGGAAACAAAAGTAACAACATGCAAAAATCTAAACTCATCACATGAATAAATCGATTCGATCGCCACTGCATTCCAAAATCAGCCCAGTCGCCCTGAGTTAATCCTAAAAACAATAAAGTCAATGCTCCAAGACCAATTAAACCCGCCGTAATTTTTGAATCCCAGAGTTTAATAATCCAAGTCTTCGGGCCAAAAAACGTTGGATTATCCCGACGAAAAATCAAATAGGGTAACAATGCAAATGCCCCCAATGCAAATGATCCCGCACTGAATACCCAAGCCGGAAGCTTCTGCCCACGGCCATCACTGTACAGCAAACAGCAATACATTAAAGGCAAGACACCCATAATATTAAACAAATTCACCACCAACGGATTCACACCATCAAATTTCCCACTGGAAAGCCGAATAATCAAATCCAACGTATCGGGAGAATCCGGCGGAGCAAACCCAAAGGCATAGGTCACAAAAGCAATCCAAAGGCCCGCCAATAGAAGCGATCGAAGTAAAGTCGGGTTCATAGATTTCACAGTTTATATCCAGTCGTAAGAACAGTTCTCTCATATTGACATTTATATTGATGATTTCGATCGTCCATATAATTAAAAAATCATTCGATCGGATTTTCAAATAAATTTGAAATAGAGTTTTCAACTGACTTTGGGATCAAATTTGTTGTGGTTGTTACGGAAGTCGGTTGGCGCGTAATCAAGGCCCAAATTGTCGATCGACCCTGAGATGTCACCCTAACCTGACTCAAAAACTTCACCGTCGATCGGGGTAATCGCTTGATTAATTGATTTACATTCTCTAACTCCACCAGCAAAAAAGGCGTAGGGTCTTCAGTCAAATGTTGCTCAAGTTGAGTCATAGTTGCCGGAACAACAGGCCGATCGCTATAAAAATCCAGGGACGATCGCCGTTGGCCGTCGGTATAAATTACTTGATGCAGTGGCACTCGTTTTGTAATCATCTGCGCCACAGGCTGCACTGGAGCTACATTCGGATTCATAATCATCGAAATAGATTGCGGCGAGTTAACCAACACAAGCAATGCCACATACGTCCCCCATGCCAACACCACTATCGCCTCTGATCGTCGCCCTCTGAGACACAGCACCATGACAGCCCCACAACTCATGACCATCAAGCTCAGACCCGCCGCCAACCCCATCACCTCTTCCCCTAATGCCCACCCCAATCCACACCCCAACCCCACCGCCGCCACCGCCCACACCCAAGCCCACGTCCGATCCGACAGGTCGTGACTACGATCGGGGCAATCAATTCTAGATTGAATCATCACGTCAGCCATCGACTGCCCCAGCGGCCAACTCCTGAACCAATATTTTGATAGATAAAAACCGATCGTCAACGCCAATGCCGGAACTAACGTGGAAAAATCAGTTAATCCCAAAATCATCAATCCCAACCATGCACCCATCCAACCCAACAAAAACTTAGCCCAGCTAAAGCCTCGATTTTGCCAAATGGTTTGGAGCGCCATCGGCAAAAACACAACCCAGGGAAACCCGATCGTAAGTCCCGTTTTCAACGCCATCAAGGGAGATAGTCCAGGTACGGAGGTAAATTGTGGGACAAACAGACCATTCACCGGATACTCCATCCAGCCAAACCACAGGCCAAACGGCAACAATCCCAGCCCCAATCCCCACCACAAATAGGGGTTTTGCAACAAACGCGGCGTATCCCACGCTAAAAAAATCAGGCCCAAAACAGGCCAAACCAATCTGGCCAACCCGCCCGTTAATACTAATCCAAGCGCCGCAAATCCTATGCCCATACTCCATCGAATGTCCCGACGCGATCGCAGCAAACACAGCAGCAATATCAAAAGTTCCATCACCAAGTACGCGTCTACCGTTCCGCTGCGGCCCATGACGACTACCGACAAAGAAGTGGCATAGATCACCGCCGTCACCACCGCCATAATTCGTCCAGCAAAAAGCTCTAGGGCCACTCCATAAATCAATGACATTGAGCTGGCTATCAACAATGCGTTTGGTAATCGGCTGAAGGTCTCATTCACACCGCCGATCGTATAGCTCAGAGCGGTTATCCCATAGACTAATGGGGGAAATTGAAAGGAATTCTGTCCAGTTTGGAATCCGGTTTGCAAGGCCGCCAGCCAGTTACGACTTGCAATAGCGACACTCGCCTCAGACCCATCCTGCAACGGCAACTCGCCCAATTGACACAGCATCAACACCAATGCAGATCCGACCAAACCGATCATCCAGATCCGATCGACCCAAGAATGATTGCTTGGAGAAATTTGACGAAACTGGCCATTCAAATCCAGCATAGTTAGCTCCCAGAATCGGACGATTCCCTACTCCAACGAGAAAGCTCAACCGTTACAGTCGTGCCTTCTCCCAGCGTACTGAGAATCTTGATATGATATTGATGAACATCTACGGACTGTTGTACGATCGCCAATCCCAACCCATTTCCTGGAATTGATTTCACATTCACGGCCCGATGGAATGGTTCAAATAGGCGTTCTTGATCGGCAGGTGAAATGCAAATGCCCCAATCTTGAACTATTAACTTTAATTGATCAATAGTTGCTATCAAGGTAAATTGAATGGGGTGGCCGGGACGCGAATATTTGATGGCATTTATCACAAGGGGAATAGCAGAGTAAATGTTGTCCATCCATCGCTACTTTCCAAATCCAGTGTGCCCCCGAGTTGCGCTGTAAGCTGTCGCACCAGAGACAAACCTAAGCCCATTCCAGGAATTGGAGAAGGCATTTCGGACACACCTTGTTTCAAGGAGAGATCTGTATCAGGGGGAGCACGATAAAATCTATTGAAAACATAGGGCAACGCTTCTGAATCAATTTCAGCTTGATTTTTAATTTTTATCTGGAGTCCATCAGCGATCGTCACCGCCAAACCAATCTGGCCACCTACCGTCGTATATTTACAGGCATTGTTCAAGAGTTCGGTCAAAATCCGCTCTAAACTCAAACCCGCTGGCGAAGAGGCCACATCAATTTTCTGAGGTACATCCCATTGCAACTGAAGCTTAAGATGAGACGATCGGACCCGAAAGCTCTGGAACAATCGGTCGAATATCACTTGCAAATGAGTGCCATTGGACAGGGATTTCTCAATGGATGTTTCTTCTTTTCGGTATAAAGCCAAGAGTTCTTCAATCAGGGCATCACTCTGAGCACAAGCCTGACGGGCAATAGATAGGTATCGTTCAGATTTATCAGGTCGGTGTTCTAGGAGTTCTAATGCGACTTTAATGGTGGTCAGGGGCGCACGCAAATCATGAGTGATCCCGCCAATCCAGGCTTGAATTTCTTGTTCGCGAAGTTGTAAAACTTGAATTTCAGCTTGGAGGGCTTGCTGTTTATCCCGTGATGATGGCGACCCAGATGAGTCCGTGTAACGATCGTGTCGGGCGTGTTTTGCAATTTGTCCATGGAGCATTTCCAGTAGCTCATGACGACGAAATGGTTTAGCCAAATAGTCATCGGCTCCAAGACACATTCCGCGCCGTTGCTCCGATCGACTCGCTTTCCCAGTCAAAAAAATGAAGGGGATCTGTGCCGTCGTCAGATCATCACGCAATCGTTTTAGGACTTCATAGCCATCCCAGGTGGGCATCACAATCTCACAAAGAATTACATCGGGTAAATGGGCTAACGCACTTTCGAGGCCAGATTCACCATCACTTGCCTCTAAAACCCCGAATCCGTCCGATCGTAAAATTTCCACGATATCCGATCGGGCACCCTCATCACCTTCAATTACCAGAACTTGAACAATTCTCATGTGGGATTAATTAGACAGAAAACTTCTAGTAATCACTATGCCTAAGTACAGTAGCTACTTATTGATACAGATCACTCTTAAGAAATACCCAACATACTTCTTAAGTAATACAGAACATATTAAACCACCTATTAAACTTCTTAAGAAATACAAAACGTATTTTTTAAAGAATTATTCTCTATCTGTAGTTCGGAGGAGTAACAACAATCTATAAATAAAAATGACCTATGAATAAAAATGACTTCAACTCAGAGTTAATACGGTTGCTGAGCTTGGGTTTAATTTGGCACAGTTACAAAATTATTAAATTCTGTATCGCAATTTTATACACTCACCATAAATTACACGATCGAATTAAGGTTAGCTTCATGGGACTAAGGCTTGCAAGCGCAACGGACTGTACACTTTTCGCATTCTGGTATGCGGGCAAAATTCGTCAAGGAATTAATTGTCAAGGAGAATTATTTATCATGTTGAAAACATTTCCAGTTCAACACCAAGGAGATGCTTACAACTGTGCCGCTGAAATCGAGTCAGGGCTGGGAGCCGCCTTAGTCTTGATCAGCAAAACGAGATATGCTGTAGGAGCGGACCTAAGCCGTCAGGGGTGGCAAGTTTTTACCTCAGCAGCATCCCCAGCATCCCCTCTCTAGATGAGTTTAGGCAAGCCCGACTAGCTTCATACTCAAATCCCACATCCGAGCAGCCTTCACGTCATCACTGCCCTTAGACAGCTCTTGAACAAAGGCTTGGCGGCCTTCCTTTTGACGGTTTCCCCAGCTCCAATGAACCCCAGATTGACTAAATCCAGCATCCGCAATTACCTGTGCTGTCCGTTCTCCAGCCAACTCTTGAGACACGTATCCTTTGGTGATATTTTTTTGGAACCAAGGAAAGATTTTTTGAAACAGTTTCGGTGCATTACGGAACAGTGGAGTATCAGCAACACAGCCGGGATACAGCGAATTAAAGACAATTCCAGTCTGTGGACCAAAGCGACGATCGAGTTCTCGAATGGTCATCATGTTGCAGAGTTTGCTATCTTTGTAGGCTTTTCCAGCCTTGAATGCCTTGCCATCAATCATCGCAATAGGGGCTTTAAATCCGGCTTCAAACCCGGCCAAATCGCCCAAATCCGCAGGTGCTGGAATGGGAATTTTCCCGCCTAACTCTTTAGAATTGGCCGTGACGGTGCCTAGAATAATCAACCGTTTTTCCGGGGCCGCCGATTTTTCTAAATCAGGGATCATCAATTGGCACAGTAGAAAATGACCCAGATGGTTAGTGGCAACGCTAATTTCGTAACCCTCAGGACTCCGCTCAGGTTGTTTAAGCAGTGGTAAGTAAGTTGCGGCGTTGCACACGAGGGCATCAAGAGAACGGCCACTACTGCGGAAGGCATCGACAAATTGACGAACACTAGCGAGAGAGCCGAGGTCAATGTGCATCAGGCTGTAGCTATCCTGAGACATCCCCAAGCTTATCGCTGCTTTTTCAGCTTTCCGTAAGTCTCGGCAAGCCATCACAACGTGCCATCCCCGTTTTGTCATCGCTTTTGCCGCATGTAAACCGACTCCAGAAGACGCTCCGGTGATAACTACGGTGGGAGAATTAAATGATTGTGTCATAGGGGTGAGATGCCAAGTTAAAAGTTCAACAGCTGTAGGCTTCTCGCCCAAGCTTAAAAGCGGTGGAAGTCTGTGACTGGCCGCATGGGATCAAGCCATTCGCCCTTCGTCTTCTAAATTTTTTATATGGAAATGCTACAGCTCGCCGCATCTTGTAGCACTTCTTAATGCATAGCTCTTAAGAATTATAAGTCTCTAGACCGTTTAGGTCTTAGGATCAACCGTAATCTGCCTAACCAATAGCGCAGACGTGGTTCACCTTGAGGGCGATCGTTTTCCTGAGCAAATTTGACATCCAAGAGTTCTTTGAGTTTGGTGCTGGTAAGGGGACGATTCAGCGCACCATTTTCCACTAGCGAGATAGAACCTGTTTCCTCCGAGACCACCACGCAGACACAGTGACTAACTCGTTCAGTTATCCCCATAGCTGCCCGATGCCGAGTTCCCAACTGCCGAGAGGCAGGCCGCTCCGAAAGGGGTAAGATTACGCCCGCCGCAATTATTTTGTTTTCGCGCACTAGGACGGCTCCATCGTGAAGCAAGGTCGAATTTTGAAAAATGGTTTGAATTAGCTCTCGGGATAGGTCCGCATTCAATTTGACACCGGGTACAGAAAAGTCACGATCGTCGATCATGCCATCAGTTTCCAGAATAATTAAAGCGCCTGTTCGGTTTTGGGATAGATCCTTGATTGCATCGACAAGTTCATCAATTCCGCTTTTGTCTCGCCCCGGCGATCGTTTCGTTGGCTGAAGCAACTGGAGAATCTCGCCGCGACCCAGCAATTCTAAAAAACGGCGAAACTCAGGCTGCAAAATAAAAGCCATAGCGACAGCTGAACCTACGACCAGGTTTTGCAACACAAATCCCAAAAGTTTGAACTCTAAGTACCGACTCACGGTTGCAGCCAGCATTAATGCAATTAGCCCACGCACCATCCATAGCGTTCGGCGCTCACCAATGATCAACAAAATGACATAGATCATGACCAGCACGAGGCCAATGTCAATGATGGATCTTAGATTTTGCCATAGAAATTTCAAGAACGACCCTGCTACATCCTGGCTAAAGATCCATTGGATAACAGAGTCGGTCATTTGTTTCAACGGAGAAGGGCTTGAGAATTAGGGGTTGAGAGTTAGGGCTTGAGATAGTCAGGGAGACGATCGTGACGCAGCAGATCGTCTAGGGTTTCTCGCTCCAAAATCAAATGCGCTTGGCCCTGATTAACCAATACTGCGGCAGGTCGGGCGATTCGGTTGTAGTTTGAAGACATACTGTAGTTGTAGGCTCCCGTGTCCATCACCACTAAAATGTCGCCAAACTCGGCTTTGGGCAGCTTTGCGTCTTTGATTAACACATCCCCGGATTCACAATGTTTCCCTGCGATCGTCACCGTTTCGCTCAGTGGTTCTGACATCCGATTGGCCAGAATTGCCAGATACAGCGATTCATAGGTAATAGGCCGAGGATTGTCTGACATGCCGCCATCAACACTGAGATAGGTACGAATTTCGGGAATTTCTTTTTGCCCACCAACGGTATAAGCCGTGATGCAAGACGTTCCGACCAGCGATCGGCCCGGTTCTGAAATGAGCTTAGGCAGCGGAATATTCTCTGCTTTACAGGCGGCCATGACTGATTCACAGACAACTTTAGTCCAGTCTTCAATGCTGGGGGGATCGTCCTGCTCGGTATAGCGAATTCCCAAACCACCGCCAATATTCAGTTCAGTGATGCTTAATCCCTTGGCTTTGGCTTTGGTGAGCCAGTTGACCATGACTCCGCCTAAGTCTTCGTGAGGCTTCAGTTCAAAAATCTGGGACCCAATGTGAGCGTGCAGTCCAACAAAGTCCAGACTAGGATTTGCGACAACAAAATCAAAAACAGCATCGACTTGGTTCCGATCGAACCCAAATTTGCTGTCAATCCGTCCAGTCTTGATGTATTCGTGGGTGTGACACTCAATTCCGGGAGTTAAACGCAGCATGATACGTGTGGTTTTGCCCGCTGCCTTGGTTAGGTTCGCCAGCGATCGTAACTCTTCCCAGTTGTCTACAATCACCGTCACGCCGCAATCGATCGCCATTTGCAATTCGTCAACGGCTTTGTTGTTGCCATGAAGATAGGTTTTATTAGCGGGGACTCCGGCTTTGGTTGCCGTCAAAAGTTCACCACCAGACACAACATCAATGCCTAATCCTTCACTGGCCACGATCGCGCAAATCGCAAGGCAGTTCCAGGCCTTTGACGCATAAATCACCAGCGACTCACCTGCATAGTGTTTTTTAAACGACTCACGATATTGCTGACAGGCCGCACGTAGGGTCTGTTCATCCACAATATAAAGAGAAGTACCAAATTGCTTTGCTAGGTCCACCACATCACAGCCGCCGACTTCTAGGTGATCCCGATCGTTTACCTTAGCGGTCAATGGGAGAAGGGACTGGTTTGGCGAGGTTGCATCAATTAAATATTGATGGGCACTGGCTTGAAGATTTTTTGAAATCCGAATTGGAGTCGCAACCATTTTTCTTAATTCCTGCCCGCTGCAAGGTCTTTCATATGAATTCACACAGATAATTAGTGTATCGTCGTTTGGCGATTGCTCAGAACCCTAATTTCCATGGACTCAATTCCCAATCCTCTCCCCAGCCATCTCAAATCTGCCACCCTAGACGACCTTGAGATCTTGCTTGCGCTTGATGCTGACTGCTTTACTAAGCTCTGGAGCCGGGGTCACTATCTACGGGAGATTGAAAGTCCCAACAGTGATATTTTAATTCTTAATCAGCCCGAATCCCACATCCCAGTGGCCTATGGCTGTGTCTGGGCAATAGTGGACGAGGCACATATCACCATCCTAGGCACGCACCCCGATCATCAGCGGCGAGGCTATGCCCGTCAAGTTTTAGCCGGATTATTGCAGTTGGCGATCGGTCGCGAACTCAAACAAGCGACCCTAGAAGTGAGAGCCAGCAATGAAGGCGCATTAGCATTATATTCATCCTTCGGATTTGAAGTAGCGGGGCGACGGAAGAAATATTACTCAGACAATCAAGAGGATGCGTTGATCTTGTGGCGCAGCGGACTCGATCGGGGCTTTGATCCCTGGCAGACCTGTCGGCAGTAGCCCTGAAGCAGGTTCGGTAATTGCCACTCCATAAGACTGTTCAGAGATCACTATTCGCCATTTTCACTGTGTTAGAATTCACACTAACAGCAACGTAGCAGGATATTTGGAATAACACCATGTTTGAACGCTTCACAGAAAAAGCCATTAAAGTGATTATGCTCGCCCAAGAGGAAGCTCGCCGCTTGGGGCACAACTTTGTGGGAACCGAACAGATTCTCTTAGGTCTGATCGGCGAAGGAACAGGTGTGGCAGCCAAAGTTCTGAAATCCATGGGAGTCAATCTCAAGGATGCTCGCATCGAAGTGGAAAAAATTATTGGTCGGGGGTCGGGATTTGTCGCCGTCGAAATCCCTTTTACCCCTCGCGCCAAGCGGGTGTTGGAATTGTCTCTTGAGGAGGCTCGTCAACTCGGTCACAACTACATCGGTACAGAGCATCTTCTTCTCGGTTTAATCCGTGAAGGGGAAGGCGTTGCT
>JAYUEW010000347.1:0-17452 GCA_043739045.1 Synechococcales cyanobacterium | reverse complement strand
AAACTCACGGCGGTTAAAGATGGCAGTAGAGATTTGAACATATTAGTAAGGATTGAGTTAGTAAGGATTGAGTTCACTGAATTGAAGGATACGCAAGCTAACTCGTTTAACTACTTCTTCGATTCAGTATTCTGAATGGCAGTAGTTGCATAATTGTCGTTGGGGCGCTCATCCAGAGCACGACGGAAAAATAGCAAGGCTTTGGAAGAATCCTTTTTCTCATTAGCTTGGTAGCCAGCTTGCATATATCGATCGTAAACAGTACTTCGACCCGCACTCACCGGAACGATCGTTGCAGGTTTTTTCGCCCCAGTTTGCTTTGCCGATTCGATGACAGGCTTTTTTCCCACCTTCATCTCAACCGGAGTTGCCCCGATCGAACTTGTTGAAGCGTTCTCGCCGGAATTTGTGGCGAAGGCTTTGCCCCCATTTCGCTTTTGGTAGGCTTTAAGAATCCGATCGGCGTAGGTGACAGTTTCCGGTATCTCATAGGTATTCGCATCACCCGTACGCCACCAGGACGACACGCGACGAATTGCTAAGGCTTCATCATTGTTAGCCGTTTGGTATTCAGTCTGAAATACACCATTAACAATGCACGTCACAACTTTGGTCACGGTCTCAGGATCCCGATCGAAGTCTTGGGGAGTCAGCTCCCTCTGAAGACATTGCTTTGACCAAGGTCCAATATTCCGTTCACTGATCCGCCAATCACTGTGGAGCGTTTTCGGCTTACTAGTGGACTGCTTCGCAACATCACGAAATGCCTCCACCAAAATTGTCACTTGTGTGGGGGTTACTTGAGCCTGCGCAGCGGACATAATTGACATCGGGGCCAATAGTGGTAGCGCAAGTAATGTTCGAGTTAATCCGGTTCTAAATTGAGCCATGGTCCAATGCGATCGCATAATTCCCATCCGAGACATTCTAATTATTCCTAAGGGTATTCCTAAAGTAATGTAGATCAACACTAGGCTCCTTGACTATTTTGCAACGGACGTGGGAAAGGTTTTAGAAGTTCCACACCTTGGTAGACAAAGATTCGATTGATCTCATAGCCCCCCCGATCGAGGGGAATTTCACCAATCTTCTTCACCGTTTTAAAATATTTCCCATAGGTTGCTACCGAATTTTCCTTGATGTGCAGCTCTTGTGTGGTTAAGTATAACCCCGTCTTGCCCACCCAATCCTCATTGCGCGACCAGTACGCAAAGCCCCGCATATCGTCAGGGTCAAAACAGGTCATAGGCTTAGGAAAAATCGGGTCGAGAGCCATAGCAAAGTGGCCCGCCAAGTGATAGCGATTGCTGAATAGAAAATCCGATTGTTGTAGTGCTTTTACCATTTCAGGTTGTTTGCGGAAATTTTGGCGCAATTGAACTACATCTAGAAGTTGGGTTGATGGATCCGATGCGATCGGAACTAATCCCCCAAACACTGTATTTTGGCTCGGTTTTTGAGCAATTCCGAAACTAATATGGCCCAGGGTAATCCCTAAAATAATCGGAATGGCAATCGTGCACCCAGTCAGCCAACGTCGGGTAATATTCGGTGTTTTTTGTTGCCAAATTGCCACACGACAAGCTAACAACAGCGTCGCGATGAACCAACCCGGCATCGTCCAAGTGGGTAAAACCTGACGATATCCACCCACAAACGTAAAGATCAAAATCACTGGAGCCGATAGCCACAAAATTAGGCGCTGTTTAAGCAGAAAATCCGGTTCTACTTCGCGGCGGCGGCGGTTAAACGGACTTCGTAATTGCTGCAAAAGCGATCGGGCCGTCACCCAAATCAATGGCACACCCAAGAACGGGAATAAATACAAACTCTGCACGCCCAACGCTTCGATCGCCCGCAGAATACTATATTGCGTCGCAGGAACCCCACGGCCCGCCTGGAACATAAACGATTCCCAATTGTGGTTCGCATTCCACAGCACAACAGGCGCGATCGTCACTCCAAAACCCACAAGCCCCAACAGTATCCAAGGCGAAGTCAAGGCCTTACGAAACGGCGGTGCGGTTAAACAAAATCCGATTAACCCCGCACCCAACAGCAATCCATGATACTTACTCAAACACGCCATCCCCACTAACACCGAGATAATCGCTAGGCGATAGGTCGGCTGATAATTTTCAGATGGTCCATCTCCAAAGAACTCTTCAACAGCACCCCACAGAACCGCCACCCAAAAAAACATCAACGGCACATCCGGCAGAGTCAATGTCCCAAAAGCAACGATGAAAATTGGAATTAAGGACGCCAAAATTAACGTCAATTTACCAATGCGTTGATCAAAAAGACGACGAGCCGCATGATACAAAATCGCCAAGGTCGCCGTATGAATTAGTAACGTTCCAATCCGAATCGTGAATTGGGAAACCGTCTCAAAACTCAACCATAGACCGATCGCGGTGGTAATGGCCACAAGGGGCGGATGGTCAAAAAAGCTCCAGTTCGGGTTTTGCGTGTAAATGTAATAGTAGGCTTCGTCGTAACCTGGTGGCAGCCACAGGGCAATAATTCCTCGGACGAGTAGCCCCAGTCCCAGTATCCACAGTACAGATCTATTCATCTGGCCTCAACCCGAATGTCGTCACTGAATTCATGCATTAATGCATCGCGGATTTGTTGAGCTACAGCATCAGGATGTTCGACCATGGCCAAATGACCACAGTTCTCTAATTCCAACACATTCTCTCCGCAATGCTTAAATAGCGCATGGAAACTGGCTAAGTGTCGCACATACCGAGGTTCCATGATCTTATCTTGCTGGCCTGCGATGAAGTAAACAGGTTGATTCAATTCTGACAAAAGCTGTGGCAATCGATGAACTTCAGCCTCTGTGGTGGAGCTAAGCAAGCTTTCACGGGCAGCGATCGGATCGGCCACAATGAAGTCTACAAGCCGTCGACGACCCATTTCCAGACCAATGGGCTGAATCACCGATGCACGGGCAAACAAATAGTCGAGTCCAGGAAATTTCAGCATCCAGGGCGATCGGAGCTTTAGAATTTGCTGTCCTGCACTGCGGAACTTCTCAAACTCTTCTTTTAAATAAATACCGCCACCCGCATTTACACAAGTCACTCCAGCAACCCGGTTCCCCATTTTGTGGGCGGCCCAAAGTGCAATACTACCGCCCAAGGAGTGACCCACTAGCCATACCCGTGAAATCCCCAATTTATTGAGAATCTCTTCTAAATCTTGAGCATAAGCCGCCAAGGTATAATTTTCAGGAGATAAATAAGAGTCAGTCGTGGCTGCTTTTTCAGTTGACAACGATTCACCAAAGCCTCTCAAATCGTAGGCTAGGCAGGAAAATCCCTCTAGTTGCTGAATTACGGGTCGCCAATACGCTCGACTTAGAAGCCAACCATGAATAAACACTATGGTAACGGGTTCAGGCGATTTAGTTTTAGGCGGTTCAGCTTCAGGGTGTGTGTGGATAGGGTTGGTATGAGTGTCGTCGGGTTGGGTTCGATCGTAATGATGCTCAATACCCCGAACAATTAACTTCATCATGATTTGGCATAGTTCAATTCACAGCGCCATACAATCCTAACGCGGATCAGGGACGCACTAACTTATGGGACTTATAGGATTCTAAACTTAGGGGATTCTCAATTTACAATTCTAAGCTGATGGGATTCTAAGCTTAGGGGATTCTAAATTAGGGGATTCTAAAATTGTCGGCCTAGCAATCGTTGTCGGACTCCCTCGGCGATTTTTTGACCTAAATACTCTGGAATTAAGTTTTCATTCGGACCTAATAAATACAAAATCAAGCGCGTCCGCCCTCGCCATACCAATAGATTTGCATTCACCACCAGTAAATCTTCCTGCCAAATCGCATACATCACTTTATAAAAAAGACCGGGTTGGTTATCGGCTTCAATTAAAAGTGCTGGAAGATGAAAAACAGGATCCACATAGAATTCAGTTTCAACCTGTTCTAATCCTGCGTCCAAATTAAATTCAACCGCCAGCATTTCTTCCACCTCAAAGCGTCCTGCCAACGCCTCCCGAATGGCTCGACAGACGTTTTCTGATGTTTTTTCGGTGAGTGCTTTGCCACTACGGGAAACAATTAGCTTAATGAACACCAGCATCGGCGGACAAATTTGTCCATAAAGGCTCAAACTATGGATGGTCAGACCATAAGCCGCCAGTACCCCAAAAATATCGCTGAGAAGGAAAGATTGGTTCCGGTGGGCAAAGTGAAGGGCGCTTTTTGTACCTTCGGGCTTCATCTCAATAATGGTCTGACGGGTGCGGTAAAGCTGATAGGCAAGGCGAAGATTTTGCAGTTGAATTTCGCTGCTGACAAATTGCTCATAGAACTGTGGAAACGCCCGATTGAAGCGCTTTAGAAGTTCCAATGTTGTTGGTTTCAGACCCAGGGCCATAGGGAGAATTGTATTTTTGGAACTGTGCTAACCCTAACAATGCACTAATCTGGACAGATGTATTCGATTTTTTATGCAGCTCGATTATAGATCGACCGTCAAATAATATTCACACCCTGTAGAACCCCATCCCGAGATACAATAAGACATAGTTCATTTCGTGCTTTGTGCTGCGTCCGCATGGGTTTTTGGAAAAGCTTGTTTAGTGGAGGTTCATCTGATGTCTCAACTGCCTCTTCGGCAACAATTGAGAACTATACGGTCATAGGGGATGGCGATCGGGCAGCCCGTATCTTTTTCAGCACTGAACGAGAGATTGATCTGTACGAGTTAGAAGAGTTATGTGATGCCGTTGGTTGGGCGCGTCGCCCATTGCGCAAGGTGAAAAAAGCCATGCAGCACAGTTTTTTAGTCACGTCGATGTGGGAACAACGCGGGGTCAAGCGCCGAATGATTGGCTTTGCTCGGGCTACCTCTGACCATGCGTTTAATGCGACGATTTGGGATGTTGTGGTGCATCCAGATTACCAAAGCAAAGGCTATGGCAAAGCGCTGATGAAATTTACGATTAAAAAACTACGAAATGAAGACATTAGCAACATCACCTTGTTTGCGGATCCTCAAGTGGTGATTTTTTATAAGAACATGGGATTTGTCCCCGATCCAGAAGGAATCAAAGGCATGTTTTGGTATCCCGAATGACTGACTGACGCGGATTTCGCGATTATGGTGGCGCTTAATAAAATCGATGAATAACCGATAATTCTAGGTTAACGCCGCTGTTGAGTTAGGAGCGTTGGGTTAAAAGTTTTGCTTGCTGGATCCAAACTCCAATTTGTCCGGCATCTGGGCACCGATCGCAACTTTGAAAGGTCGCCACTTGAAGCTTTAGGATTTGTCGATGAAGTTGTCCGGCAGGCATCAGTGCTAATTGGTTAAGGGTCGCAACTCCTGCATGAAGAATGAGTCCGGCAAATTGACAGCCGATCGTTGGTACACGGGCCAGATCTGCTAGAGCAACCCATTTTTGAAGGTAGCGTAACTGGATTCCCGATCGTCCCGCCAAATCAGTTTGGTCTGGTTTAGTTGCAGCTTGACGCAATAGCCCAAAGGTTGTGGTGATACCGAGTTCCGCTAAACGATGAAGGTCGGTCTGCGCCAAGCCGGGGAGATCCGTCAGAGACCAGTTGGCTGATTTTAAGGGAGTAGATGGCATGATGTGTCGGATTGAGAAATTGAATTCAAGGGCTAAATTAGCTGATTTATATTGTACGGGGATTGACGCTCAAAGATAGAATTAGCGATGAAGCCTAAATGTTGAATTGAGTTAAAAATGGGTATCGAAACACAAGCACAATTCATATCACGGCTTAATGAAAGTCTCAAGACACAGGAATTTGTCAAATTGACCCTAGGAAAATATCGCGGGACAGACAGTGCGTTGAATCGAATTGTGATTAGAGTAGTGCAGCTTAAATCGGGACTGAAGCTGTCGTTTACCTATTGCTATAAAACCCAGGAAATTGTCAAGAATCATCCGATCGAACCTGGCCTCAAAATTATCAATAGTTTACTGGGCAGTGAGTTTATGAGCGCTAGATTATTTACACCTGACCAAGATATTCAAGTTGAATATAACAAAAGTAAAGAGATTAAAATTAACCTACTTAAACCTGCTTCAACCAATTCCCATAGGACAATAGCTCAAGGTCACGATCGTAAAAAAACGCGTTGGATTGAATCTGAGAATAATCTTTATCTCACCGCATTGGGGGTGACAAATGAACAAGGCGGCATCGTTAAATCGATGGAAGATAAATTTAGACAAATTAATAAATTTATTGAAATTGTCCAGAGTCTATTGGAGTCTTCGGGATTAGATCAAAAAAGTGAATTTTCTATTGTGGATATGGGATCTGGTAAAGGCTATTTGACCTTTGCGCTTTATGACTTTCTCAATACAATTTCAGACAAGCGTGTCTCTGTAACTGGAATTGAGAGCCGAAAAAATTTAGTTGACTTTTGCAATCAAGTTGCAGCGTCGGTTGAGTTCGAGCAATTGCGTTTTGACCATGGAACCATCAAAGACCATCGGATTGAAGCCACCGATGTCACGATCGCACTTCATGCCTGTGACACAGCAACGGATGATGCAATCTACCAAGGAATTCGATCTAAGTCTTCGCTGATTATTCTTGCGCCCTGCTGCCATAAACAGATTCGGAAAGAGATTCAGCCTTCTGGTAGCTTAAAAGAGTTGCTGAAATTTGGGATTTTGTTAGAGCGACAGGCTGAAATCGTCACCGATGGATTGAGAGCGCTATTTTTGGAGCTATCTGGCTATGATGCGAAGGTGTTTGAGTTTATTTCGCCGGAACACACGAGTAAAAATCTGATGGTGGTGGGTGTGAAGCACGATCGTCCGATCGAAACCACTGTTATTTTACAACAGATAAAGGATCTGAAAAATCTCTACGGCATAAAAGTTCATTACTTAGAGTCCTTACTATTCCCCAATGTCTTGCTGTCGCCCAGCTTAGCTGACCTGATTTGACGCAAAGTCACCACTCCAGTCCTATTTTTTAGGAAACGATCGCCCACGATCGAAAGATGTGTGATATATTATATCTAACGGATTGATTGAGAAGTCAGTCGGTCTTCGGGATGTAGCGCAGCTTGGTAGCGCGCCTGCTTTGGGAGCAGGATGTCGTAGGTTCAAATCCTATCATCCCGATTTTTGAGAAAACTAATAGCTACTTTATCCATAATTTGTGATAACTGGACCACTGACGCTTGAAAAGCTAGATATAGTCATTGAGTCTTTACCTAGATCTCTTAATGGTCTTAGATTGATCCAAATGTCTGATTTTCATGCAGATGCGTGGGGACTTTCAGATCAATTACTGAGTCAGGCGATCGGGTCTAGCAACCGAGAATATCCAGATCTCGTTCTTCTTACAGGTGATTTTATTACGTCAAGACCGGAACCGATCGATCGGCTGGCGCGCCAACTCAAAAAACTGGAGAGCCGTTACGGAACCTATGCCATCCTGGGAAATCACGATATTTACCCACAAGAAAACCGATCGCGGGTGATTAATACTCTGACCGAAGCGGGGATTCGGGTTCTGTGGAACGAGATTTGTTACCCCTGTGGGCCTGGGTTGGCATTAGTCGGGTTTGCGGACGTGCGATCGAGGCAGTTTTTCCCCCATCAGATCATGCCCCAGATTCCCGACGACGTTCCTCGGATTGTTCTCGCCCACAACCCCGACTGTGCCGCCCCACTCAAGGCTTGGCGAGTAGACCTTCAGCTATCGGGCCATACCCATGGCGGACAGATTTATATTCCGGGATTGGGAAGTTTGCCTGCGATCGCGGCTCGGTCTTATGGCGCAATTCCTGGCCCTATTCAACAGCGAATTCCCGGCATACAGCGCCTTGTTAGGATGAATCAGAATTGGGAATGGGAACGAGGCTACCATGAAATTGAGAGGGAGGGTCTACCCACTAACGATCGCGCCACTCCTAATCGTCTCTATGTCAACCGAGGGCTAGGCACCTATCCACCCGGACGGCTTTTCTGTACTCCTGAGGTGACGAGAATTTGCCTGTACTCCAAGCCGAATTTTAAGCCACAGGCCTAGGGTACTGCTGAAAATTATTAAGAAATTCAAGTTAAAAATAAGATCTGTGACTGAACTGGACCAGACAGCCGATACAATCAGTTAGTGAGATTTGAGAATAAATGGATATGCTTAAGGCATGAAGCTTGCCTACAGAGTTTCGGTGAAGCTATTTGGCTACCCAATTATCTGTAAAAGCTCCGATCGTTGCTGTTTTGAGTCGAGTTTCTTAAATGACCGCCTTCATGACAAATTTAAATAATGCCTCCGAACGTAAACGGGAAGAGTTTCTTGCTGCCACCGAAAAACAACAACTGGTGTTAGTTGAGACTCTAGCTACCGAAGAATCGGGACAGCAGGTCTTAGTTGACTATCTACAGGATTACAAAACAAACAGTAGCGAAGTATTCAGTAAATATGGCGCTGTGAACGCTGTTGCAGCCAAAGCCTATCAGTCCCTTTATTCCCTTCAAACTGAAGCGACACAAGCATTTCTGACGGATGTATTTCCTATGGGAATCGTTCCCCTGAAGTCTGATTTGGATGTAGATTATCTGCCCCTTCAGAAATTACTGGCGGATCAGAAGTTTCTCGAAGCCGATAAGCTGAATAACTTAAAGCTTTGTGAATTGGCCGGGGAAGCATCACTGGCTCGAAAGTGGGTTTATTTCACCGAAGTTAATGGACTGCCGACAACGGACCTTCGCACCTTGAATGCCCTCTGGTTGGCCCACTCCAATGGTAAGTTCGGGTACTCTGTGCAGCGGGAATTGTGGATCGCGGGAGGGCGAGATTGGATTAAGCTATGGAGCAAAATTCTGTGGAAAGATGGCAACGTCTGGACGCGTTATCCCGGTTCATTTAATTGGACGTTGGATGCTCCTAGAGGACATCTTCCCTTGACCAATCAATTGCGCGGTGTCCGGGCCATTACTAGTTTGCTGACGCATCCAGCTTGGGAATAAGGTAAATCCTGCCGATCTCGATCTACACTTAAGGTGCTGATGTACTGATCACGAAGTTTTATCAACGTTTGGACTAGTTTCATCTCACATTCATGATTGACGCTTCAGATTATGATTCGGATAGCTGCATTTAACTCAGCATGATTCCCATTCAGTTAACGCTGCGTAATTTTTTGAGTTATCGGAACGCAGCCCTAGATTTTCGGGGGTTGGAAACTGCTTGCGTCTGTGGGGCAAATGGGTCAGGGAAATCGTCGCTGTTGGAAGGAATGGCTTGGGCAATTTGGGGCAGAAGTCGGGCGGAGAACGAGGATGATGTGATTCATCATGGGGAAACAGAGGCCCAAGTTGAATTCACGTTTCAGCTTTATGACAACCTTTATCGCATTATTCGGACAAGATGTCGGCGACAAGGAATTGCGTTGGAGTTTCAGGTTGCGATGCAGTTTGATGCGGAGATCAGCCGATCGACCCAGCCTTTACCAAAAAACTTTAGACCCTTGACGGAGAAAGGCGTTCGATCGACGCAGCAGTTGATTGTGCATCATGTAAAGCTAGATTACGACACCTTTGTGAATTCGGCCTATTTGCGACAGGGACGGGCCGATGAATTTATGCTCAAACGTCCGAGCGATCGGAAACAAGTTTTAGCCGATCTCTTGAAGCTAAACCATTATGATGATTTGGCCGATGCCGCTAAAGAACAATCACGACAAGCTAAAGCACGGGTTGATTTGCTGGAGCAACAACAAGCCAGCCGAATCGCTCAGCGACTGGATCTGACGCAGCTTGTCGCGCAACAGCAGATTTTAGAAGCCACGATCGCAAATCTGCAACAAAATCAAACTAGTTCTCAATCTAAATTACAAGCCTTACGAACCAATCGGCAACAGAAAGAGCATTGGCAGTCTCAATTGCAATGGCACCAAAAACACTACCGCCATCAAAAACAAGATAGCGATCGTCTGACTCAGGAATACCATCAAGCTGAGCTTCAAACCCAAACGTTGGTTGAGCTTTTAGAACAAGAAGAAGCCATTTGCTCTGGATATGTGCGATGGCAACAGCTTCAGGCCGAAGAAGAATTTTTGGGCGATCGCTTTTCCGCCTATCAACAATTACAAGCGCAACGCCATCATTATCAACAGCAACAGCGCGATCGAATTCATCAGCTTCAACAAGAACAACGTCAATTAGAGACTCAAGAACATAGTTTGCTAGAACAACTGAATGACATAAATCAAGCGCTGGAGAAGCGAGCGGAAATTGATCAGGCATTAATTAAACTCAAAGCCGCTAAACAAGATTTACAACGTCTCGATCGCATTCAACTCAAAGCCTCACCTTTGTTTCAACGTAAACAGCACATTCAACGGGAAATCGATCGGGCGGCGGCAATGGTCGGCGCGCAGCTTAGCAGCCTGAAAAATTCTGTAGGGCAATTTGAACAGCAACAACAAACCCAGTCGTATTTGAAATTGCAGGCCATGGAAATTGGCGATCGAATTGATGACCTTGAAAAATTGCGTCGATACCAGGAACGAGTACGGGATAAGGGCTTAGAGCGTCGAACCTTTATGGAACGACTACAATCCAGACAACGCGAATCAGAGGCTAAACTTGCGGAAGTGAATCAAATTTTAAGTTTACTTAAGCATCAAACTGAAGACTCTGAACTCAATACAAAACTTCGCGAAGTACTTACTAAACATCATGCAGATTTTGGCCTGGACGTGCAAGTCGAACTTGAACGAGTTGAACTTGAACACGGGATAGGTGAAATCGCTGTTCAGACCGTCGCAAAAAAGATAGCTAAAGAAACTGTTTCAGACTATAAAATAAATCTATTTCATAATCATTCTTCAAATTCGATCGACGATCAAGAATTCCCACCTTGTCCACTGTGCGATCGGCCTTTAGACGAACATCATTGGCAAGTTGTCGTTAAAAAACATCTTACCGAACAGCAAGAAATCTTGGGTGAAATTTGGATTGTCCGAGAACAACTTGCCGTATCTGAGCGGGAAATACAAGTACTGCGTCAGGAATATCGTGAACTAGAAATCAAACTTACTGACTATCCCGAAACCCTTCAACAGCGCGGGCAACTTCAAGCCCAACTGAAATCTAGCGAAGAATCTGTATTGCAACTCAATCAACTCAGCCAAACCGTAATTCAGCTCGAAACTCAGCTTTTGGAGCAACAATATGCCCCGGAATATCAAGAAGAATTGAGACTTTTAGATCAAACCCTCGCAGAACTCGACTACGACGATCGTAATCATGCGATCGCGCGCGGGGCTGTCGAACGGTGGCGATGGGCTGAGGTGAAATCGGCTAACTTGCATCAAACTCAATTCCGTCAAACTCAAATTGAAGCCAAATTGCCGGATATTCGATCGCGCCTTGAAGCCATCGATTTAAATCTTAAATCTGTTGAAACAGAACTTGCAGATGGACTGGCGGGCTTTAATCAAGCATTAGTGGCACTAGACTATAACCTAGAACAGCATAATCATTTACGATCGCATTTAAAAGCAGCTCAAGTTTGGCAATTGCGCCATCAAGATTTGCTGAAAGCCCAACTTCAATTGCCTGAGCTTCAAAATAGGCTCGAAAATCTAGCTCGTAGTCTGCAAGCGCGGCTGATGAGTTTAGAAGCTATTAATCGAGAATGCCAGCAATTGCAAACCTGTTTGATTAACACAACCGACAGTAGCGCTGAAATTAAGCAACTCGAAACCCAACTCCATGAAGAACGCCAACAACTTGACCGATCGCTCTCACAACTAGGGAGCCTGCATCAACAACAAGAACAACAACGGAATTTACAACAGCATCTCACTCAAGACAATCAGCTCCTAGCCCAAGCCCGTCAGCAGTTCACCGTATATCAAGAACTAACCCAAGCCTTTGGCAAAAATGGCATTCAAGCGCTTCTAATTGAGAACATCTTGCCCCAGCTCGAAACCCTCACCAACCAAGTCCTCACGCGCCTCACCAACAATCAACTCCACGTTCAATTCGTCACCCAACGCCGTACCGGAAAAGGCAAAACTGCCCAACCTAAATTTGCTGAAACTCTGGATATTTTGATCGCCGATGCCCACAGTACCCGACCTTATGAGACCTATTCGGGCGGTGAGGCGTTTCGGATTAATTTTTCTATTCGGTTAGCATTAGCCAGATTACTGTCGCAACGATCGGGAACAGCGCTGCAAATGTTGATCGTCGATGAAGGGTTTGGGACTCAAGATCAAGAAGGCTGCGACCGCTTGATTGCGGCCATTAATGCAATTTCTTGTGATTTTGCTTGCATTCTCACCGTTACACACATGCCTTATTTCCGCGATGCATTCCAAGCCCGTATAGAAATCGTCAAAACCCATGAAGGTTCACAAATTTCTATCTAAATTAAATTTTCTGTAAATCTACATACATTTTTAAGGTTTAACTATGAAGGTTCACAAATTTCTGTCTAAATTAAATTTTATGTAAATATACATAATCTTTAGGGTTTAACTCAGTGAGTTAACGATATAGTTTATGTGATTACACTGGTGCGTCATCCTCTATTTCCTAACAGCGTTTAGTATTTATACTTAATAATTTTTATGAAACCCAACCGATTTCCTATGGCAACCATAGCATCACGCCATGCTTTAACTGCGGCTGAGCGAGAGCAAATCTTGGTGATGTGGAATAAAACAGCAGATTATCCAATTCCCGATCGCTGTATTCATGAATATATTGAAGACCAAGTTTTTAAAACGCCTGATGCGATCGCTCTTATTTCCACCGACGACAACGGGGCAATTCATCAACTTACCTATGGTGAATTAAATGCAAAATCAAATCAATTGGCTCATCATTTACGATCGTTAGGAATTGGCTCAGAACCCACAGAGACTACGCCAATTGTTGCCGTTTGTGTTGAACGATCGCCTGAAATGATCATTGCATTTCTCGGCATTTTAAAAGCAGGCGCAGCTCATCTTTCCCTTGACCCGCTTGAACCGGATCATCGTCGGGCCTACAAGCTTCAAGACTCAAACGTTTCATTTATTTTGACTCAAGACTGTCTATTTGATTCTGTTGTGCCAGAAAACTTTGCAGGCAGTGTATTCTGTATGGATCGAGACTGGCCCACAATTTCAATGTCAGCTACAGGCAATCTTTCAACTCACAACAATTCTCAAAGCCTCGCCTACGTCATCTACACCTCCGGCTCCACGGGAAATCCAAAAGGCGTAATGATCCGACATCAAGGCTTATCAAACCATAGCTTTGGCATACAAAATCTATTTGCATTGACTCCAAACGATCGGGCATTACAATTTTCTAGTATGAGCTTTGACATTATTATTGAAGAAATCTATCCGACCTTAATTAGTGGTGCAGCATTAGTATTACGATCGGCCACAATCACCTCATCCATTACACAATTCATTTCGTTTATTAATACTCATCACATCAGCATTCTGAATTTACCCACCGCCTTTTGGCATGAACTCGTCATCGGCATGACCACCCTGAATCTCAGCCTTGCACCCACATTGCGGCTAGTGATTACGGGCGGCGAAAAAGCATCTAAACAACTCTATCAACAATGGTGTGAACGCGTTCGGCCAGAGGTTCGCTGGATTAATTCCTATGGGCCAACCGAAGCAACCGTCAGTGCAACCATGTACGAACCCGCTGCTGAAGGATTTCAATGGGATCAACCCGAGATTCCCATAGGTCGGCCCAATTCAAATGTCCAGATTTATATTCTAGATTCCGATCGCAATCCTGTTCCTATTGGTGTTTCAGGTGAACTCTACATTGGCGGAGCGGGAGTGGGTGCCGGATATATCAATCGTCCTGAGCAAACCACTGAAAAGTTTATTCCAAATCCATTTTCTAATTGTCCAACCGATCGTCTCTATAGCACAGGTGATATTGTTCGTTGTCGCCCTGACGGCGCGATCGAATTTGTCGGGCGGCGAGATTTTCAAGTTAAAATCCGGGGGGTTCGTGTCGAACTAGGGGAAATTGAACAAGCGATTGAATCTCATCCTGACATTCAACAAGCGATCGTTGTTGCGATAGAAGGCACCAAGGGCCAAAAAAACTTAGCGGCTTACTACATCCTCCGATCGGCTTTAAGCGTTGATGATCTGAGAGTATTTATCCGAACCAAAATTCCGGATTATATGGTGCCGATGTTCTTCACCGCCATGGATATATTCCCACTCACTACCAATGGCAAAGTCAATCGGGCCGCATTACCTCAGCCCAAAAATGAAATTAGAACAAATAATTCTGACTTCATTGCCCCAAGTACCCCGACTGAAATTCAATTGGTCGAAATTTGGCAGAAGTTTCTCGGCATTTCCAATATCAGCGTCACCGATAATATTTTTGATCTTGGAGCCTATTCTCTTCTGATTCTACGAATGATAGCTGAGCTAGAATCTACCTTTAAAAAAGCGCTCCCTATCAATATTTTGTTTGAAGCTCCAACCATTCAGAAACTAGCACCCCTACTCTCCAATAGCGATCCTCTTGTCGATCGCCCCAAAGCAATTCCCTTTCTAGAACAGGGTAACAAATCACCTGTCTTCTGTATGCCCGGTGCCCAAAACAACTTACTTTTTGTGAATAATCTTGTCAAACATTGGGGCGATCGTCAGCATCCGATCTATGGCCTACGAGAACCCCTTAAAGAAGACTCTCGACCACTTCCAAGCACCATTGAAGACTGTGCTGCTTATTATATTGAACAAATTCGATCGGTACAACCGGAGGGACCCTACTATCTAGTAGGGTATTCAGCTGGCGGATTAATGGCCTATGAGATGGCCCAGCAATTAGTCGCCCAAGGTCAGGAAATTGCCCTCCTTGCGCTTCTCGACCCAACACCACCTTACGGCTCGATCGGATTACGTCGTCTCGTCAAAAAGCTACCTAGCAAGCACTCTCCAATTCGTTCCATTCAAGTGATTTTACTAAAGCTTCTGACTATCCAAGCTACCTACAGTCTAAGACTAAGCAATGTTCCGTTCTACCGAATTCCCCAATATCTGATTAATGAATGGAAAAGCTGGTCACAAACAGAAGAGTTCGGTCGATTTCGGTCACTGTTTTTACGCAGAGCCGGAATTTCAGCGAGAAACTCTAACCGATCCGCAACATCAGAAAAAGCAGAATCAAATGAATTCATCGAGACTGATCGAATAGGCATGAGATACGATCGAGCAAATCTATACTATCTACCCAAGCCATACGATGGAGTGATTAAATTTTTCTATTCTGAAGAATGGGAGACTGACGGTGCAATATGGCAAATGTGGAAACGTCTGAGCAAAGACGATCGATATTCGCTTACAGGAGATCACAGAACCTTCTACGACATCAATACCGAAATAATTCTGCAACAGATCATCCCCTTGTAGAATCACGCCAGCCTGTAATCATTTTTTAATCCATAATTTCTGGCGATCGGCCCAAACTAATAGGTGAATCACCAAATACGATTCACCGCCGCCCCACCCCAATTCATCGTGACCCAAGAGGCCATCGATCGCTGCCGTTCAACAGGGCGATCGGACATTTTGCGAAGGAGGGCAAAAGCGCAACGATCGATGGGACCAGGCTTAGAGCTATTTCTTTGTCGCCAAATTATTCGAGAACATAGCGGTGAGATTAATGCAGAAAGCGCATTGAGCCAGGGATTAACAATTTGCTTTACGTTGCCGATGCATTGAAGCCCGCGTCTAGTCGTAAGATACTATAAAGCACTGTTAAGAATTATGATGAACATTACTTGGTTGATTGTCCTAGGCTCGGCGGGTTTGATGGCGGTTTATTTACTCAGTCCCCGTCAGTATCAATCGGGCGAGTCTGTGGCGACGGCCTACGATGAATGGACAGAGGATGGAATTTTAGAATTCTACTGGGGTGAGCATATTCACCTTGGGCATTATGGAAATCCGGTGGGCCGTAAGGATTTTCTGGCGGCGAAGTCAGATTTTGTGCATGAAATGGTGAAGTGGGGCGGCTTAGATCGATTCGCGGCGGGCACGACGGTTTTGGATGTGGGCTGTGGGATTGGTGGAAGCAGTCGAATTTTGGCGCGGGACTATGGGTTTGAGGTGACGGGAATTACGATTAGTCCGGGACAGGTCAAAAGAGCGACGGAGTTGACACCAGTGGGGGTGACGGCGAAGTTTCAGCGGGATGATGCAATGAAGTTATCCTTTGCAGATGGCAGTTTTGATGTGGTGTGGTGCATTGAGGCGGGTCCGCATATGCCGGATAAGCTTGGGTTTGCGCGGGAGTTGATGCGGGTGTTGAAGCCGGGTGGGGTGTTGGTGGTGGCGGATTGGAATCAGCGGGATGCTCGCAAGAAGCCGTTGGTATTGTGGGAGCGTTGGGTGATGAAGCAGCTTTTGGATCAGTGGGCGCATCCAGAGTTTGCCAGTATTGAGGAGTTTGCCGAGTTGTTGGCGGAAACGGGTCTATCGCAGTCGGGCATGGTGACGACGGCGGATTGGACAAGTGAAACATTGCCGTCGTGGTTAGATTCGATTTGGCAAGGGATTGTGCGTCCGGCGGGGTTAATTAAGTTTGGGCTTCCAGGGTTTGTGAAGTCGCTGCGGGAAGTGCCAACGCTAATGCTGATGCGTCTTGCATTTGGTCAGGGGTTGTGTCGATTTGGTATGTTTCGATCGGTGCGGTTATAGCCAAATTAAGAATGTTGAATTTAGAAATGTTCACTCAATGTTCTTAATTGAATTACTTTGGGGTCGATCGTAGAGAATTTGTAAAATCAACGATCGAACCATCACCATTCGACTCCGCAGTGGTGCAAGCTTTAGCTTTGCCGTAAACATTGGCAAAATTACACCAAGAATGGCTCTAAACCGCTTGTTAAAACATTGCGACGCGCACCCGATTCTAAGGGCGATCGGTAGTGAGAGACGATCGCGCATCACCTTTTGCCATCCATAATAGAGAATTGTTCTTCTTGCTGCTACACAATCAGATCCCGTAAGAAGTAGAAGCGATCGCCTTTTGCTCCATCACCCTCAACTCTTCCCAAATATCTTAGGCTAATGAGAAAACGTCAATGGCGATCGCTCTAACTGGTTTGGCTTGACTGTGAAGCATCAGGCGAATTTGTTCCGTTGTTTGGCGGCTAAAGGTTTGTTCTCCGCATTGATGGCAAACTTTTGTGGGAATATGCTCAACTAAAACAGGTTTGCCTGAAATATAGAAAATTTCATCAATCAGTTCGTTGTGAATTTCACTTGAGCCGCATACATGACATTTATTCATTTTATTTTCTCCTTGTAAATTGAATCCATTGATTAGGGTCGGGTTCATATATTGTAATGATTTTGACGATCGCTGATTCTTGCATTGAGACTTGTAAGTGGAGTGGTCTATTGGTTTTAGTGGTTCC
>JAYUEW010000346.1:0-13950 GCA_043739045.1 Synechococcales cyanobacterium | reverse complement strand
ACCGTCATGCCGCTGGCGTTGAGTTCACCGAAGATATCGAGAATTTCTTCTGTAGTGGTGGAATCTAAGGCTCCGGTGGGTTCGTCGGCCAACAGTACGACGGGGCGGTTGACGATCGCTCGGGCAATGGCGACCCGCTGCTGTTGTCCGCCGGAAAGTTGGGTGGGTTTATTTTGTAGACGTTGCTCTAGGCCAACTCGCACTAAGGCTTCACGGGCACGATCGCGGCGTTCTTGGACGGGAACTCCGGCGTAGATCATAGGGAGCATGACGTTTTCCCAAGCGGTCAGTTGAGAGAGCAGGTGAAATTGTTGAAAGACAAAGCCTAATTTTTGGTTACGAATCCGGGCCAGTTCGTTGTCGGGAAGAGTATCGACCTCAATACCGTCTAGGTAATAGCGTCCGGCGGTCGGGCGATCGAGGCAACCGATGATATTCATCATGGTAGATTTTCCAGATCCGGATGCGCCCATGATGGAGCAATATTCTCCTGCATTGACTGTCAAATCAACTCCGGCTAGGGCATTTACAATAATATCGCCGATGCCGTAGACCTTGGTGATGGATTGGAGTTGGACGATCGTAGACATAGGATTTTTCGAGTTTTAGAGAGGTTGGAGTTGTAGGGTTGAGATTGCAGCACAAATTAGATCTTTAAGCGCTGCGTAGGGCAACGATCGGATCTAACCGTGCGGCCTGACGGGCTGGAAACACCCCAAAAACTAGGCCTATTGTCCCGGAGACCGTCACGGCTAAAGTAATCGCGAGGGGCGAAACCACGGCTTGTAATGGCGAGAAGGCTGCAACTAGCAAAATCCCCCCAATCCCCACGCCTGTTCCCACAATGCCACCCGCTGCCGATAGCATCACGGCTTCGATCATAAATTGCATCAAAATATCTTGCTCCGATGCCCCGATCGCCTTTCGCAGTCCAATTTCCTGGGTTCGTTCTGACACCGATACCAGCATGATATTCATGATGCCAATGCCGCCAACCAAAAGCGATACGGCGGCGATCGCTGCCAATAGTGCCGTCAATCCTCCCGTGATAGTGCCAACGATGCGGAGAATATCTTTTTGAGTTTGGACGGTGAAATCGTCTTCACTAATGATTTTGTGGCGACGACGAAGTAGGTTGGTAATTTGAAATTCGGCGGCAGGAATGCTGGTTTCGTTAACGGCTGATACCGAAATAAAGGTCAGGTCTAAGCCAAAAGGTGAGGTGCGTCCGGTAAGCAATGTTGCGGTGGTTGTTAAGGGAACATAAACCGCGTCATCCTGGTTATTGCCTAAAAACGAGCCTTTTGCCTGTAAGACTCCAACCACTTCAAAACTGGTGTTACGGATCCGGATTTTGCTGCCGATCGGATCTTTGCCCTCAAAAAACTGTTCTGCAACCTCAGCTCCCAAAATTGCAACGCGGGTGTTACGTTCGAGGTCCACATTGTTAATGAAACGCCCTTTTGCTACATCAAAGTCCCGAACGACTAAATACTCGGGCGTAGTCCCCATGACTAATGTGGTCCGGTTTTTGCCGCCGTAAGTTATGGAAAGCTGAGACTGCCGTTGAGGTGCAACACTTGCGACGCTAGGCACTTGAGCGGCGATCGCTTTGGCATCATCCCAGACCAAATTACGCGGTAAAAACGTGGTCCGTTGACGGGCACCTTGGGATCCGGGCGTGACAAATAAAACGTTGGGTCCGAGGGATTCAAATTGTTCTGATGCTAATCTTTGTGCGCCTTGGCCAATGCCGATCATGGCGATGACTGATGCATTGCCAATAATCATGCCCAGCATCGTCAGTCCGGTTCTGAGTTTGTTGGAAGTCAGGGTTTTGACTGCCATGTTGCCACTTTCGAGCCAATCCATGTTGAGGTCCTTTGTACGAGTTGGGATTTTGAGTTGGAATTACAAGTTGGTTGGTCGATCGGCCTAACTACTATTTGACTAACTACTATTTCTTATCTTTCTCGTCCTTGAGCAATTGATCTAGCTTTTGACCCTCTGGAAGATTAATAAAGACCCGATCGCCCTCTTTTAATCCTTCCGTAATCTGGGTTTTCCCGACGCTGCCCTTGCCTCCTGATTTATTTCCACCGTCATCCTGACTTTTGCCTCGACTACGCCCCGACTGAGTAGTACCAACCGTGACAGGTTTGAATTTTGGATTGCCTTTCTCATCCGGAACCAAAACCCCCGGTCTACCTTTTTTCGTCACGATCGCCACTGTCGGCACTAATAAGGCTTCGGACTCAGGCCCAGTAAACTCCATATCAACGTTCATCCCAGACTTGAGTTGACGCTGACCACTCAGCAACTTCAGCCGCACCTGGAAAAACCGCACATCCCGCTCTTCAATAGCTTCCGGGGCAATTAAACGAACCGTTGCCTTAAACGTTTCGGTCGGGAACGCATCCACCACCATTTCACCAGAAAGCCCGACTTTGACTTGGCCAATATCAATTTCTGGAATCTTTGCCAACACTTCTAATTCACTAGCGATCGCAACAATAGAGGTTGAGGTCGCGCCGCCTGTCGCCGAGGCCGAGGCTTGAGTTGTCGGGGTGACGAATGCACCCACCGACGCATATCGCTGGGTCACGAGTCCCGAAAACGGCGCACGGACAATCGTATCTTCGATGCGGGTTTCAACAGCTCTAAGTCTCGCCCGTGCCTCTTCGACTTGGGACTCCTGTACGGCAATATCCCCGTCGCTTCCAGATTGTTCCTGCTGGGTTAAGCCTTCTTGTTTGCTGGACACTTGAATTTCGGCTTGGACGCGCCTTGCACTCGCCTGTCTCACTTTTTCTTGGGCTTGATCTCGTTGGGCTATGGTTTGACGAAGGGTTTGCTGCGCGCCTTGCAGTTTACGCTCAAATTCATCAAGGGCATTAATGGAGATGGCTCCCTCAGCTCGTAGATCAAGATTACGTTTATATTGACGTTCTGCTAAAGCAAGTCCGGCCCGAGCATCTGCAATTAGCCCGTCACTGCGAATGATTTCGCTTTTGGCATTCGATATTTCACTCCCCGCATTAAAGACATCACCCTGCGATCGGTCCACTTCATTTTCGGCTTGACGTACCAACTCTGAACGGTTGGGCGATCGGAGTTGTTGAAGCCTTGCCTGTGCCGAGGCGACTGCCGCTGATGCCTGATTTCGCTCTCCCTCAAGATCTGAGGAATCCATGCGGGCGAGTTCCTGTCCTTCCACTACGGCATCCCCCTGCTCCACCATAAGTTTCATCACCCGTCCTGCACTTTTTGGGCTGACGTTGACGGTTTGACGGGGGGTTACGGTGCCACTGGCCTTCACTTTTGCCATCAACTTCTCGCGCTTCGCCTCCACTGTCAACTCGGCTAGCGCTTTACTGGCCTCGCCCCCTGGTTTCAGCCAGCCCAGTTGTGTTGCCCCGGCCAGCCCGATCGCCCCAGTCAGCAAAACTCCTGCTGCAATCAGAATGGGAGTGCGGCGCTTTTCAAATAAACTAGTGAGTGAGGAAACTTTCATCGCACAATCAAAACGTTAGGGCTGTTACTTATCTTAATGCATGGCTTCCCCGCTTGTGGACTGGACATTTGGCTAATCATTAGATCGGGAAAATCAATCTTTTTAGCGATTTATAGCAAAGTAATCCTAAGTACCCCCCTGAGAAATCAATATCATGTAAGAATGAAGGCGCATCCAAACGGGTTTAGCATGGTGGCAATCAAAGGCTAAAGCAACGAATCAGATTCGTTTGTTTTGGGTGAAGTTTCCATACAATTGCAGAATCGTACGGATTTCTTTTGAGTCCACTTGGATTCAGCACCATGGCTGATTCAAACCTTGGCTGCTGCTCTGCCTGAAATAGTACTTAAGTCCCGTGTCAAATCAACCTGAGTCTCTCCCATCTAAAGCTTCGGCTGAAGACCTGTTGCCAACGTCTAAGGCAGAGGAAACCCTACCATCTGGTCAGTCTATGAAGTTAGTCCGCCCGCCATCCCGGCCCGCACCTGCATCTGTGGAAAAAGCAATCCCTGCTGCTCCATCGGTTCCTGCGGTTGAATCTAAGGCCGCTACTATTGAGCCAGTTCCGACTGATGGTCGCCAGCGTCCCATTCCACCCCCCAGCGAACCGACTCAATATCGAGCAATCGGAGTGGTGCGTGGTACCTACCATCCTTCGGATGAACAATTTACGCGGGGCAATATGGTAATGGCGGATGGTTCCCATGTGGAAGCTGTCTTGCTGGGCCGGGTCATGAGTTTGGTCCGAAATCATCTTCAACTAGACCAAGAGCATGTCTGGGTAGTTTATCCGCGAACTCGAGAACGGGAAGCAACCCTTCACCTTCAAATTGTTGGGGTGTGGGAGCCGGAGAATCTTAGTAACGAGCCGGATTCGGGTGAGTTGAGTGATGAGTTGACTCAGGATTCGATCGAGGAGGAGCCTCAAGAGGAAGCGACTAAGGTATCAACTTCGGAGGTATCAACTTCGGAGGTATCAACTTCATCTGATGATGGCCTTCAGTATGTGCCGTCTTCTGAAGTAGACACCGATGTTTTTTCAATTCGGGGTGAAATCATTGCTCACGAACCCGAGAATAGCAAAGTTTCGGTGAAAATCCAGCAGGTTCTTCGTAAAAAAGGCGAGAAAGAGCCGTCGATGAAGTATTTTAAGCTCAACCTTGAGGGTGATCTGAGGGGGAAAGTCTTAGGCTATTTCTGGGATCTGGATGTCAAACGAAATGGCCAAGATCTACGAATTCAGAGTGGTACTTCTATTGTCTTGGTAATGCCGAAGAAGTATCCGAAACGTCCCATGATGGGCGGTCGTCGGCCTATGGGGGGTGACGGTGGCAATCGTCGTCCGGGCGGTGGATCTCCTGGGCGGGGTGGCGATCGTCCTCCCGCTTCTCCGCCACCCACAAGGCGTGAGGGTGAGGTAGCTCCACCTAAGCCTGTGATGAAGCGAAAAGAAGATTCGGTGGAGACGAACACTCCCGAATAGGTTATGTAGGTAAATTCCACATTAATAAGTGCTCCTGTTGCCATCAATTCACAGGGGCACTTGTTTTAGGTTTTGTCCTCTAGGTTTTCTAGAGCGGTTGATACACGAGAAATCCTGCGATCGCATCCAATAATTTCTGAGGTTCATCGCTGCGGATTGCATGGCCGCTTTTTTCAAAAATACGTAAGTCCGATCGGGGAATTAGCGTCGCAATCTCCGTGCCAAATTCCGGCGCACAAATCCAGTCATGGCGACCTGCCAAAATTAAACTAGGCGCTGTGATATTTTTTAATTCCGATCGCAAATCATAGGATCGCAAGAAACCACCGAAAGCTTCATTAATGGCCTCAACCGATAAAATACGAGCGGTCCAGTCGATCGGTTGTGGAGGTTTTGACTGGTAGCTGTACAACGGTGCTAACAGGTCAAAATAAGTCTGTAATGCTTGAACTGATGGGAAATTACCATCCCAGAGCATTTGGGCTATTGCAATCTGCTCTGGGGTGCCGCGATCGTTTAGCGTCTGTTGAGCCTTGGCTAAAAACTCGTAACTTGCAGCGGTTGCATAGGCAATCAGGTGTGATACCGATGCGGGATAGCGCGCTGCATAGGCCATCGCCACCATTCCACCATAGGATCCACCAATCACAATAATTTTTTCTAACCCTAGATAAATTCGGAGTGCTTCAATATCTTCTACATTGTTATCAAGGGTGTAGGTCGATTGCGGTCCGCGTGCCGATCGACCTTGCCCCCGATGATCGATATAGACCAGTTGGAGCCGATCGGCCAGAGCGCTAAAGGTTGGCTTGTATCCGGTATGGTCGGCACCTGGCCCGCCGTGGAGCAAAAAGGCAACGGGTTTTTCTTGAAAGCGCGAACCGTCGCAGACAATAGAGGCTCCTTCCACATCGAAAAAAAGTTCTGTGTTGCGCAGTTTAGCTCTCAAACATACCTCCCCATGTTTAACGTATTGCTATTAGCATTGAAACCCGATCCCCCTAGCCCTGACGGGTTTCAGAATTGTGCATTCGTAGCTATTCAGCGATCGCATCTGCCTGTGCATAACTCAACGTTGGCAGCGCACCTGAAGGGCTGATGGAGCCTTGAGGTGAGGGAGAAACCGATCGGATAGATTGCATCAGACTGGCCATTTCGAGAGCGCTCATGGCAAAGTCCCAACCCTTATTACTCTTGATGCCCGCCCGTTCTAATGCTTGCTGCATTGTGTCCGTCGTAAGCACACCAAAGACCACCGGAACCCCCGTTTGAAATGCCGCCGCTGCGATTCCTTTTGAGACTTCCCCTGCAACGTAGTCGAAATGAGGAGTACTGCCCCGAATCACGGCTCCGATGCAAATTATTGCGTCATAGCGCCCCGACATGGCCAACTGACGGGCCAGCAGAGGTAGCTCGAAACAACCGGGTGCCCAAGCGTAGTCCACTTGAGTCCCTTGGGGATCTACATCGACTCCGTGACGCTTTAAACAATCTTGACAACCCTCTAAGAGTCTTGTTGTCACAAGATCGTTGAAGCGTCCAATCACGATCGCATATCGATAAGTATTGGAATGTGCAAAAGTTCCTTCAAAAACAGCCATTGAAATTTTCTACCATTAATACAGCGCATGGGATGCTTTGACCTTCCCTAGATTACCTTGTTAGCCAAGATTGGTTTCAGTAGATATATCTTATGTGTGAATTTTAACCTAAATAAAACAGCCGATCGGACAATGCGATCGGCTGTTTTATAGAAAATTAGTGCTACTGCTTAAGTGCTATCTCTGAGCTTACGCCACCAAGAAGTTCAATGCGCCAACCGCAACAACCAAGCCACCCCAAATAATTGACCCGAGCAAAATTAGCCGTTTGGATTGATCCCAGTTTTGGGGCGATGCGTAGGCGACGGGTACGTAGATGATCATCGCGAATGAGAAAAACACTAACGCGGCAAGTAGCAATTGGAATACGACGGTCATGACTTTCTCCCTATGGACAGCAAGTTTAGTGATCTCAGCTAGTGATCTCAGCGATTATGAGTGAGAATAAACAGGCCGCCCCAAGGCACTAAAATGCACAGGCCATGCGCTGTATTTCCCATGTGTGTACCGTATCAGAAAACTGGTTTTGATTCTATGGAATCGAGCCGTAACGTGACTTTTTGTAAAGCGACCTTTCAGGCAAGAGGTTTTTCATGGTGATGACCCAACGACTGGCGGCTTCTTTGCAGGAGGTTTTAGCGATCGCAACAATGGCGGCGGAAGCTGAGGGCTGGCATCTGTATCTAGTAGGCGGCGGGGTACGTGATTTGATGCGGGAGGGCGGGAACGATCCAGTGATGCTGTCAGATTTGGATTTGGTGGTGGAGGGTGCGGTGGGGGCCGGAGTGAAGTTGGCAGAAGCGTTACGATCGCGTTATCCCGAGGTGGTGCTGGAAGTCCATGGAAAGTTTCAGACGGCGGCTTTGACTTGGCATGGGGATCCGGTTCTGGGGGATTTGTCCATGGATTTAGCGACAGCGCGAACGGAGAGTTATGCGTATCCGGCGGCAAACCCGACTGTTGTGGCGAGTTCTATTGAATTGGATTTATTTCGCCGTGATTTTTCAGTGAATGCGATGGCGCTGAGATTGACGGGTCCGGGGGCGGGTGTGGTGTTGGATTTACATCAGGGCGCGGAGGATTTAGCGACGCGGGTTTTGCGGGTTTTGCACGATCGGAGTTTATGGGATGACCCAACTCGTATATTTCGGGGGGCACGGTTTGCGGCGCGGTTTGGCTTTGAGTTTGATCCGGAGACCAAAGATCAGTTTGCTTCGGCGATCGCATCGGGAATTTATGAGCAATCTCGTCAGGAATTTGGTTCGGTTCCGGCCCTACAAACTCGCCTTAGATCTGAGTTTAAATATTTGTTTTCATCGTTAACGTGGAAAGGTGCGCTGCGGAGTTTACGATCGGTGAATGCGTTTCATTGTTTGCATCCTAGTTTGTCGATTTCCCAGAATTTGGATGATGTAGGTTGGCGGCGGCTTTGGCGATCGCTATGTCGAATGGATCTGTGGCTGAATGATAATCGGTTCAATCCGGGGCTGCAACGATGGCAAACAATGTTGGAATTGATTATGGCAATGGCAGATGAACCCGAATTAATTGCGGCACAGTTGCAATTGCCGAAGGCTGCGATCGATCGGTTATCAGCGTTAAATGGGATTGAAGTTCAGATTCATCAATTGCTGAACCAGGGCGATCGTCCGAGTCAAGTAGACAAAGTATTAAATGCGTTTGACCGGGTGACCCTGTTGTTGATTGCAGCGCGAAGTGATGACCCTTGGCGGTGTCAGATTTGGAAATATTTGACGGAGTACGCCCAAGTTAAGCCGATATTATCGGGCAAAGATTTACAGGAGTTGGGTTTTAAACCAGGGAAAAGTTTGAAGCTGATTTTGACGCAATTACGGGCAGCGATGTTAGATCAGCTCGTGAACGATCGGGCCTGTGCGATCGAATTTCTGAAGAGTTTGAAACCAGGAGACCTATAGAACCCGTTTTACATCTCAATCAAAAGGCTGAAAGCTCTTGCAATCGGTAAAGAACGGAAGCTCAAGCGTTTCCATGACTAGAGGCCTCTTAATTCTATAGATATCAAATGGACTCTATGATTTATTTTCATTCTATTCAGCGGTTGTCGCAATAACTTCAATACAATCTTTAACTGACGATCGGCTACTCATTGCCACCACTAACCGATCGAATGCGTCTTGATTTTCTTCAATTAATGCTTTAGCTTGAAGCAATGCCGATCGCTCTTTTTTGACTGAATCAATCCCCGGAATTTGGCTCAAAATTAATCGAAATTTAGATCGATCGTCGCCCCCACCTTCCGCCATTGGATACATTAGTTGTTCCGCTGCAATCCCTGCCATCCAGACCGTACAGAACCGATCGAGCCATTGACTTGAAATCCGTCCCGCTCTCAATTCATCATCCAAAACAGAAGTATCAAACTGAACGCCGCCCAGCCCTGAAAACCCTTTACGAATTGCTTCCCAAGCGCTAACTGAATAGTCTGTAACGGAAATTCCCAAGAGTTGCGCCACTAAAAAATGACCCGCTTCATGGCGAATCACGCGTTCACGGTGTAATGGCGAAAAACCTGCGATCCAGTCTAGAAGAAGATTGCCGCCTTTGCCCTCCAAGCTTAGGACATCAACGGTTGCAAAGATAAGAACCGTCGAGACGGCGATCGCGGGAAAGGCACTGGGGATATTTAACAATGGACCGAGTAATACCGATAGCGTCATTGTAAAGATGCCGATCGCACATAAATTCAATGTCAATTCATTCATTCGATTCATTTTCCCCGTGCCTTAAAGAACGTTTCCAAACTTGTACGATCGCCCACAAATCGCCAATGCCAAGGTTCATAGGTGACCCCTTGAGGGTTGTTTTTGGGAAACGACAGTTCAAAATTATATTTGGTCGCATTGGTTTCTAACCATTTGAACGCTGCCGTATTTTCAAATTCTGGACTCAAATTTGTTGCCGGAACATTGCCATCGCCAATATCGATCGCATAGCCCGTATGGTGTTCACTGTGGCCCGGTGGTGCGCTGACATTTGCCCGATCGGTGACCGATTGCGATCGTTCTTGCTTCACCTCAAAAAAAACGTTTTCCTGTTCCTTAATCGATCGAAACCCCGACAATCCCGCAAGGCTAACCCCATCAGCTTGAGCCGCAGCAACCATATCGGTATAGGCCCGTGCGGCTGGTTGACGTAACTTGATTCCACCATCTGCGCTGATGGGTTCTAGTTCTTTTTCTGGGGCTTCTGCATAGCTGTAATGCCCTAAAACTCGATCGGTGTTTGGGGAGGGCGAGGCTGTTGTGGTTTGGGGGACGGCTACGATCGGCGATGGGTTTTGAAGGGCACGAATGCCTAAAACAATCCCCACAAGACTGACGATCGCAGCAGCAACTACCCACCGCGTTGGACGCTGAGATTTGGGACTAGCAACATCAGTTTCCCGCACCGCTTCTGGTAAATCGTCAAAGGACGAGGCCGACAGCTTTTTAGATTTTCCGGTAGTGGGACGATTCAAGGAAATACTCCTGAAAAGAAATGATAGACCTCGTAGACCAATGCTTCTTGATATTGTCTAGCATTCTACGCTACACAAGCTTTGACAGCGGCAGCCACGTCTTGTTGTTGGTCTAAGGTGAGTTCTGGGAACATCGGTAAGGATAGGACTTCGATCGCGGCTTTTTCTGAGTGGGGAAATTGTCCCGGTTTGTAGCCCGATCGATAAATGGGCTGGAGATGCAGGGGGAGTGGATAGTAGACATTGCAGAGAACACCCTTTGATTTTAGACGTTCTCGTAATCGATCGCGGGTACTCTCGCCTTCAACCTGACTCTCAACTCGAATTGTATATTGATTCCAAGTACAGCCCTTGACCGATTGCGGCAAAACAATTCCCTTCACCGCACCCAAAAGCTCTTGATACCTATTCGCAATGGCCCGACGTTGCTCAATCCACTGGTTCAGGTAGGGAAGTTTGACGCTGAGAATGGCAGCTTGGATCCCATCAAGACGACTGTTGAGGCCAAATTCTTCATGGTAATAAACATCTGTGCGCCCGTGATCTCGCAGAACCCGCAGCCGTTTTGCGATCGTAGGATCGTTCGTTGTGATGGCCCCGCCGTCCCCGCAAGCGCCTAGGTTTTTGGTGGGATAAAAACTAAAACAGCCAATATGACCGATGCTTCCGACTTGCTGGTTATTCCATTGACTACCACTGGATTGGGCGCAGTCTTCAATCACGATTAGATTATGCCGGGTTGCGATCGCCATTAGTTCCGTCATGTCCACGGGATGGCCAAAAAGATGGACCGGAATAATTGCCTTAGTTTTCGGGGTAATGGCCGCTTCGACTTGTGACAAATCTAGATTATAAGTAGCAGGATCAATGTCCACAAAAATAGGCGTTCCTCCAGCGCTACTAATGGTTTCGGCGGTGGCGATAAAGGTGAAGGGTGTGGTGATGACTTCATCATTTTGCCTAATGTCGATCGCCCGTAATGCCATGTACAGTGCGTCAGTCCCGGAGTTGCAAGCGACGCATTCGGAGGTTCCGACATAGGCCGCCAATTGCTGTTCAAACTCTTCAACAAAACGACCCCCAATGTAGCGTCCAGAGGCCAAAACCTGGAGTGCCGCTTGATTGATTTCAGGCCCGATTTGCTCAAATTGTCGGGACAGGTCGAAGGGAGGTATGGTCTTCACTATTCGAGACACCGCAGTAAAAAAACGCTGTCGTTATTGTTTCAATAAAGCGAGTCTCAAGCAAGGGGAAAATCAATTTCAGCTAAAGAATAATCACTGATCGCGGCTTCGGATTGGTCAACGCGCCCGATCGCTCAATTGAAAGTATTTGACAAGAAAATTGTAAATTGGGGTAAATTGGGGAAGTTTAGTGCGATCCCTGATTTTTGATGTTGTATTTCATCCGCTCGATCGCAACCCAAGTCTTTCTCCGTGTTCTGTTGATCTTTGTTCTGTTTCTGGGTTTCATGACGCTTCCAGCCCAAGCCGTAAGTTTGACCGATCGGCTGAATGCTTATCCTGACTGGCATAGCAAACCTGAGCTTAATTCAAACTTTGAAGAAGTGGCCTACCCTGAATGGATGTCAGGAACGTGGGTTTGTGAAAGCACGTTGATCGATATGGTGGCTCCCGTGCCAAACGTGACAACGCCTGGATTTGAAGGCAATCGAAAATATTTGAACCAACCTGTACGGTTTGATGTGCGATTTGGGCCGACGAGAATTAAGGCCAAGCGTAAGTTTGGGATTCCGACTATTATGAATTTCTCGTCCTCACAGGAAAAGATAGTGGTCGATCGGGTCTTTAATGGTTTAAGTATTGCCCGAGCCTATCTTGGCGATGGCGTAGTTCAGTCGGTAGAAATCAATCCTAATTTACCAAATGAACAACTTACAACTTTAAAAGACGGCTTACAGTTAGTATCTGTCACTACCGGGCATCAGAGTGAACGGCCTGCTCCGAATTTGTTTTTAACTAGTGAGTTCTTTCAACAAATCTTTCGGTCTTCAGACCAACCCTTCCTAAACCAAGTTGAAACAACAACAAAATACAATTACTTGCCTGCATCACAATTAACCTCACCGAACTTAGATGCCAACTCAAATGCAGAAGGTGATCGGGTAGAAGCCGATCGTAACGAAATACCTACGATCGTTGCAGATCAATACACCGCTATTTACCTTTCTCCACAAGACCCAAATTATTTCGAGGCGATCGGCACGCCTGTCGCACTGTATCGCTATCAGCTAAAACTAACTCCTGCCAAATCATCAATCTAGTTAAATTAGATTAAATAAATCAATATATTTATACATCATCACGTAAACAATAATGTCATCGGTGATGAGAATACCGACTGAGTTGCTAGTGTTGAGAGACTTCAGTGTTGAGAGACTTCAGAATTTCAGTGTTTTGGGCGGCATAGCCGTTGTAAATACACAGTTAGTAACGGCATAGTTTGTAATATGTGCTGTTTGCCAATATGTTCGCCAAGCTGAATTTCAAGAATAAAAGTTACGAGTTTTCCTTTGGTAATCTAAGCGGCATTCCAGACTATGAATCACCCCTTTAAGATGAATCACTACTGCGAACAATGGATTGCTGATTGGTGTGAAGAGCATGGCTGGACGGATTATTTTGAGCAACAGTCGTCCTATTGGGCATTTCCACCACAAGCTGTTATGCCGACTCCCATCCCGGTTCAGGTTTTGAGAAGCATTAAAGTTGAAGAAGGATTGAGCCTGGACGAAAAGCAATGGTGTGTTTTAGCGATCGTAACCCTGGTGACCGGATTGGTCATTAGTGTCATGACGGCTGAGCCTGTTGCGGGGATGCTAGGATTTGCGGGCTGTGCCGCGATCGTGGGCCGTTTAGATGATGATGCATTGCCAGAATAAACCCGATACGCTCAGAACTGAAATCCGAGAATCAATTGCACTGGCGATTCCCCTAGCCGCTTCTCAACTTGCCCAGTCTGCGACGGGATTCGTCGATACGGTGATGATGGGCTGGATGGGACCGAATACCTTGGCGGCGGGTGGGTTGGCTGCTGCTTTGTTTATGGCGCTGTGGGTGAGTGGGCTTGGGCTGACGAATGGTGTGACGGCGCTAGCGGCTGAAGCCTATGGTCGTCAAGATATCGATCGAATTCAAAAAATCACCGCCCAGGGAATTTTCCTAGCCTTCCTCATTTCACTCCCCGCGATATTCGTGCTAGCCCAAGGTGATGCGTTAATGCAACTCAGTGGGCAATCGGTGGAGGTCGCTCGTGATGCCCAAACCTATTTAGGATTCATTGCCCTTGGATACTTTCCGGCGATCGCGTTTGTCATGTTGCGGGGGGTGGTGTCGTCAATGAATGCGCCCCGAATTACGATGGGGATTGCGATCGTGGGGCTGGCATTGAATGCAGTGGGGAATTATATTCTGGGTTTTGGGAAATTAGGCTTTCCGGTCATGGGGTTGTCGGGATTAGCTGTTGCGACGGCCATGACCCATTGGTTTATGTTCATTTCTATTTTACTTTATATGTGCTTTAGTCCCAAGCTGCGGGGCTTTCGATTGCTTTCTCAATTCCCACAAATTGATCGATTAATTCTTTGGCAATTGTTCAAACTTGGACTTCCCATTGGAATTGCATTTACGGCGGAAGTGGGATTGTTTAGTGTAACAACCGTATTAATGGGTCGTTTCGGCGTTTCAGTATTAGCTGCACATCAAATCGTATTTCAAACGATCGCTATGATTTTTATGCTGCCGTTGGGGGTGTCCTATGCGACGACGATTCGGGTGGGGCAATGGTTGGGTAAAAATAATATTCCTGCCGTTCGACGATCGGCCTTTGTCGG
>JAYUEW010000345.1:0-5882 GCA_043739045.1 Synechococcales cyanobacterium | reverse complement strand
TTGTAGTCCTGAACCCCGGCATTGTACCCAGCTTTGGACTGAGTTTTCGCTTGCGCGTAAGACATAATCTCCCTTCCTGTGAAAATGTGAAATGCTTCACCGACGATCGTTACAAATACCAGATTCTTGTCACCAAGTCACGGATTCCATATCGATCGTAACTTGAGTGTCCGTCAGCCCGAAAGTCTTACCCAATCTGTATGCCTGTGTACTAGACAAAAACTACGTTCTGGGTCCGATCGCGTTCTTCATGAACAAGTTCCTAGGCATCATATCAGGAAGTCGATAAGCTTTACTTGAGAGATTCTGTAGCGATTGATTAATCCTTCTTATGTTTTGTAACACAGCTTAAAGAAAAGCTTAAGAGTAGTCCAACGCTATCAAGGTTAGGCTTTGCGGATTCATGCGATTGAAATTAAAGACGACATTTGTACCCATAGTGCTATTATTAACGACTGTGAGATTTTTTAGGCTCTTCTGAGTAGAGGAAGAATATGGCTAAGCGCCGCAATTTAAAGAGAGAGAAGGCATTGCGCAATTTGGCGTATGCGCGCAAGTTCCGGAAGCGGACGACCAATGGAAGATACGGAAATCGTCGTCGTTTTGACGATAATCGTCTCGACGAAACAGAAGGTGAAGCTGGTAAGGGCGGTGCCGAAGAAGGCGCTGCTGCCGAATAAATTTCGGATTCTAGTTTTGATTGATAATTATGAAAGGGATGCAATATATTGTGTCCTTTTTTTTAGCTTTTTCCCAGTGCTTGATTATGAATTTCCATTCAGGGGTTATGTGTTGAATTGGCCAGATTAGACTCGCAAATTTATTCATTACAATTAGAGTACATTTGATCATTTGCCCGATTCATGCTCTAGCATTAGATTTATAGAAGAGCCTTAACGCGGCTGCCGTTCGCCTCACCTTCACGGAGAATCGCGCATGTTTAACACCATTCTTTTTCCCATCGATCGCAGTCTCGAATCCCGCGAAGCCGCCGAAGTTGTTTCTGATTTTGTCCAGCAACATAACAGCCGCCTGGTTCTCCTGTCCGTGATTCAAAACGGCATGGCAGCACCAACTCTAATGTCTTCCCCTGAAGGGGTTGAAGAACTTCTCCAAGAAGCTCGATTCTTGTTTACGCAGCAAGGCATTGAAGTCGAGACCATTGAACGATCGGGAAAACCCGCGTTTACCATTTGTGATGTCGCGGATGAAGTTGAAGCTGACCTAATCATTATGGGAACCCGAGGACTAGGCATCACCGACGAGGGTTCCCACGAAAGTGTCACAAACCGTGTCATTAGTCTGTCGCCCTGTCCTGTTCTGGTCGTGCCTTAGTGTCAGATGCGAATATCAGATGCGATCGGATAGAATGCCGATCGCGATAATCTGTTAGGGTATGTGGTCTAGCAGAACAATTGTCGTAATCCCATGTCAACGCCTCCCGTCCAGTGGTATCCCGGTCACATCGCTAAAGCTGAGCGACTGTTGACCAACCAACTGAAGAAAGTCGATGTGATCTTAGAAGTCCGAGATGCGCGAATTCCTTTGGCCACCCATCATCCTAATGTCGATAAATGGATTGGCGCTAAGGGTCGAGTTTTGGTGATGAATCGGATGGATATGATTCCCGATGGGGCACGATCGCTTTGGTTTGATTGGCTCAAGGAGCATGACGGCATCCCACAATTTACCGATGGTCACAGCGGGCGAGGAATTAAAGAACTAGCCGGGGCCATTAAACAAGCAGGCATTGCGGTTAACCGACGTCGCCGCGATCGCGGCATGTTGCCACGTCCAATTCGGTGCGTGATGATTGGGTTTCCGAATGTGGGCAAATCTGCGTTGATTAATCGGCTGATTGGTAAACGGGTGGTCGAGAGTGCGCGGAAGGCGGGGGTGACCCGATCGTTGCGGTGGGTCAGAATTTCAGATGAAGTCGAATTGTTGGATGCGCCGGGAGTCTTGCCGAATAAATTAGAAGATCAAGCATCAGCGGTGAAGTTGGCGATTTGCGACGATATTGGTCAAGCGGCCTATGATCACCAGCGTGTTGGGTCGGCCTTGGTTGATTTGTTGAAAAAACTGAACCAAGAACGAATTTTGACCAATCAATACAAAATCAATGCGACTGAAATTACTGGCGAATCGTTTTTAGAGGCCCTCGGCGCATTGAAGTATCAAGGAGACAAAGAACGGGCAGCTAATCTAATTCTCAATGATTTTCGCATTGGTAAGCTGGGATCGATCGCTCTAGAACTTCCGCCAGAAGCGCTACCAGAACTACCAGAATTCTCCTCTGATGAGCCAGTGCAGGAGCTAATACAGGAGCCGATCGAAGAAGTGACCCATTGGAATTAATAAGCACTTGAAACTACAGTCTCGCTTTGATACGCGCCACCGATTATCGATCGCGTTTAGTATCACATTACTTACAGCACTATTATTACCGCATGATTGGCGATTGCCCGTGCGATCGATTGTCGCTTGGGATTTTGGGGTGATAATTTTTCTGAGTTTAGCAGTGTTGATGATGAATCAAGCGACTGAACAACTCATGCGGTATCGGGCGACGATAGATAACGAGAGTCGCTGGCGAATTTTAGCAGGTGTGACGATTGGGATTGGCATCAGTTTATTGACGATTTTTTCTATGCTCAAAGATGCTAAGCAACTTTCCCCAGGACTACTGACTTTACATGTTGGGTTGGCCGTATTAACGGTAGTTTGCTCGTGGGTGTTAATGCACACCATGTTTGCCCTCCACTATGCCCACGATTATTATGTATCGCTAATGCGAGATCCCGATGCTCCTCCATGTTTGCAATTTCCGACTGAGGAGCAACCAAATTACTGGGATTTTATGTACTTTTCATTTGTGATTGGTATGACTTCTCAAGTGGCGGATGTAGGAATTAGCAGCCGTAAATTCCGGCAATTATGCCTGATTCATGGGATTCTTTCCTTCTTCTTCAATACAGCGATCGTGGCGATGAGTATTAATTTAATTGCCGGATTAATATAACGTTTAAACTTGGAACTGCTTGGAATCGTTAGGGATCTAACGCGAAAAGCCCGAATATCGTAAGATTTATTGGGTCTGGTGGTCTGAAGTGATTCTGAAGTGATATGGAACAGCTAATTCAATCGGTAGTGAATGGTCTGTCATTGGGCAGCATTATGGCCTTAAGTGCGATCGCCCTCACGTTGACCTATGGCATTTTGCGCCTTTCTAATTTTGCCCACGGCGATCTCATGACCTTGGGTGCTTATTTAACCTTGTTATTCAATAGTTTTGGGTTGAATATCTGGATCGCAATGGTGCTGTCTACCCTCTGTGTTATTGGGTTTGCCTTGTTTACAGAGCAAGTTCTATGGGCAAGGATGCGCCAGGGCCGCACGACTCCGACGACACTGATTATTATTTCTATTGGTCTAGCATTAACCATGCGAAATTCCGTCATTTTATTTTGGGGCGCAGGTCCACAAAACTATGATCTTCGGATTTCTGAAACGTTGAATATGAGCGGCATTCGAGTGCCCTTTAATAGCTTTATTGTAATGGGTATGGCGATCGCAGCGATCGGGCTTCTGCATTGGGTTTTGCAATATACAAAAGTCGGTAAGGCGATGCGGGCGGTGGCGGATGATATTGATTTGGCGAGGGTGACGGGGATTGATGTCGATCGCGTGGTGGTGTGGACGTGGGTACTTTCGGCGGGGTTGACGGGACTGGCTGGGAGTATGTTGGGATTGTTGGAAAAGGTGAATCCAAATATGGGTTGGTTTATGATCTTGCCGCTGTTTGCATCGGTGATTTTAGGGGGAATTGGCAATCCTTACGGGGCTATTGTTGGAGCTTTTATTATTGCGATCGCTCAGGAAGTGGGGGCTGGAATGAGCCAGACCTTGGGACCGTTATATGTGACGTTGTTACAAAATCCATTCTTATATCCGATCGTTCGTTTGATGAGTGCGGATTATAAAATCGGAATTGCCTTGGTGATTATGGTTCTGGTGTTATTATTCAAGCCACAAGGACTGTTTAGAGGAACGATGTAGATCGTTAAATTTAGAGGATTAAAATTGAGAATGAAGTTATGAATGGACTTTGGCTTCACGATCGCACTCTTTCTCTGCGCCAAGATTTGCCTAAACCCGAGATTAAATCTGGCGAAGCGCTTGTCAAAGTTTTACGAGCGGGCGTTTGTAATACTGATCTTGAACTTACACGGGGTTATTATCCTTATTCCGGTGTGCTGGGTCATGAGTTTGTCGGAATCGTGCAAACTGGGCCGAAAGAATTGCTTAATCAGCGAGTTGTGGGTGAAATTAATGCAAGCTGTGGAGTTTGCGAGTTCTGTCAGCGCGGAATTAAGAGCCATTGCCTCGATCGGACTGTCCTTGGAATTGTTAACCGAAATGGAGCCTTTGCTGAATATCTGACTCTGCCGATTGAAAACTTGTATGTTGTACCCGATCAAGTGACGACCGATGCCGCGACATTTACTGAGCCATTGGCCGCAGCCTTACAGATTTTGTCCCAAGTCGAGATTACTAAAAATCATCGCGTTTTAGTTGTCGGCGATGGGAAGTTGGGATTGCTGGTGGCCCAGGCGATCGCCACCACAGGCTGCGAAGTTTTGGCGATCGGTCGTCATGAGGATAAGCTTCAGCTTCTAAAAAATTGTGGCATCACTGTCGGATTCGCCCATCAGGTTAAATCCGCTTCGTTTGATATTGCTGTGGAATGTACAGGAAATCCAGAGGGATTTGCGATCGCTTTGGCGGCATTACGATCGCGGGGAACGTTGGTGTTGAAAAGTACCTATGCAGGAGCGTTGACTTTGGATGCTGCCCGAATTGTGGTGGATGAAATCAAGCTAGTGGGATCTCGTTGCGGTCCGTTCGCGCCTGCGCTGGAACTATTGGCAGCAGGGAAGGTTTGCGTATTACCGATGGTTCAGGCCAGGTTTGGATTGGGTGATGGATTGGCGGCGATCGATCGGGCCGCTCAAAAAGGGACGTTAAAGGTGTTGATCGATATGGAGTGATTCAATCAGAACCTATTTGAAAAGGTTTTTCGTTCTTATCAAAAGATCCGATCCCCCCTAAATCCCCCTTCATTAAGGGGGACTAAGATTTGAATTCTAGTCCCTCTTTTTTGAGAAAAACTGGGATCTGAATTCTGCTTCCCCCTTCACAAGGGGGTTAGGGGGATCGAGCGCTTTTGCTTATTTCAACAGCACTTTTAACGATCGCACCTCGGCTAAGTTCCCCAAGAGTGAAATGCCCCGCTCGTTGGCCGCGAGATGGCGGAGAATTTTGTAAATCGCCTCTACTTGGTCGGGAATTTTGGCTTTAATGGCCAGATCCATCAGACCGATCGGGGCCGTTTCCGTGCGAAGAATAGTCATCACCTGACTCTGCACATCCAGCACCATTGCCGCCGCCTTTTTGCCCGCTTCCACGCCGGGTTGATGATAGGCATTCACGTTGACCAGATAGCCATATAACCCGACCGCTCGCTCATACAAGGCAATTAATGCACCAACCGTTTGCGCTGTGACTTCATTAATCGTAACGGTAATAGAATCGCGATCGTTCTCGTACAGCGCTGCCCGAGTGCCCTGAATTAACCCCGACAAATAATCGCCGCTGGTTACGCCTGGATCCACTTCGATCGAATTTCCCGATCGATCTTTCAACACTTCAATGAACGTTAGGAAGAAATTTGATACGCCTTCTCGCAGTTGTTGAACGTAGGCATGTTGATCCGTTGAGCCTTTGTTGCCATAAACCGCAATGCCCTGATAGACCAACTCGCCATCGAGGTCATACTGTTTACCAATAGACTCCATCACCAACTGCTGAAGATAACGGCT
>JAYUEW010000344.1:0-4597 GCA_043739045.1 Synechococcales cyanobacterium | reverse complement strand
GCAATATTTTCATCAAACCGATCGACCCGCTGACTGGGCAACATCAACGAAATGTTATCGCCCTGCAACCGATTTTTAATCTCCACGCCCACTGCTGGTAACGCTAAATAATCAGAGCAACTCAAGGAAAGGAGCGAAAATTCGTTATACCCGGTGGATCGCATTCCCTTTTCAATCGATTCCACCACATCTTCCGGAGCCACATCACGCGCTGGACGGGTCAACATTCCCGGCTGACAAAACCGACAGCCCCGCGTACAACCTCGACGAATTTCAATGGTGAGCCGATCGTGAACCGTCTCAACATAAGGCACAAGACCAATCGAATAGGCCGGAATTGGAGTCGCCACCCGTCTCAGAATTCGCCTCGGGACATCATCCCGATTTCGCGCCACAGAACCGTCAGGATTCGAGTCGTAGAACATGGGCACGTAAACACCGGGAACTTGAGCCAAATCGAGCAATAGATCTGCACGGGCTAATCCTGCAAGCTTTCCTTCTTCCAGCACTAGCCCAATTTCCGGCAACAATTCTTCGCCGTCTCCCATGACAATAAAATCTAGAAAATCTGCATAGGGTTCTGGATTTGATGTTGCGGTCTGGCCTCCCGCAAAAATAAGTGGATAGTTACCCGACTGCCGATCGCGTGACATCACAGGAATCTGGGCTAAATCCAGCATTTCTAAAATATTGGTCGCTCCCAACTCATAGGACAAGCTAAATCCCAAAATATCAAAGTCAGACAGCGATCGTTTTGATTCAACAGCAAAGAGTGGCGTATTTGTGTCTCGGAGTTTGATTGCAAGGTCTGCTGCTGGCAAATAGGACCGATCGCACAGTTGGCGAGGCTGAGTATTGATAATGCTATAGAGGATGATGTGCCCCAGATTTGAGGAGCCAACCTCGTAAATTTCGGGATAAGTCAATGCCCAGCGTACCGTTGCAGTATCCCAATCTTTATGGACGGCCCCGAGTTCGTTGCCCAGATACCGAGCCGGACGATGGATGTCTGTTGTGATTAAGCGTTCAACTGCAACCGCCACGGCGACCGACCTCAATATCTATAAAGCATGAATCATTGAAATTCAGTATACAGAACGGGCGATCGTATCTTAGGCAATTTAGACTTAAAAACGCCTTACTTATCTTCCAGCATTCATCCGCCAAACATTCACCCACTAAAAAGGAGGCTCTCATCGGACCTCCCTTTTAAGTTATTTATAATTTTAACATTGAGACTATTTAGGCTAGATTCAGACTGCCCTCAAGTCCAGAAATTTCAAACCATCTGCCCAAACGGGGCGGCTAAGACCAATAAAGATACGATATCGTCACAACTTATAAATCTACTGGGATAAATCTACTAGGCCGCAACAGTTGCAAACTCATTGATCTCGAATGCGCGGTCAAGTTGAGTTAATTCAAAGAGAATCCGAGCTGGAGCTGAAAGAGAACAAAGACTAAAGCGTTTGTTGAGACGCTGAGCAAGACTCAAGGTAGAAACTAGGCTCATCAAGGCCGCACTGTCAAGGGACTCGACTTGGCTCATATCCACCATCAATGACGCAGAACCCGGAGACATCACGGCTTTGGTCAACTGATCTTGGAATGCGAAGACATTGGTTGAATTGACATGGCCTTGAGGACAAATCACCATATTTTCCTGAGGTTGAGTCGGAGTTGGTAGCGCCTTCAAAGCATGTGAACGATTAAGAGTGATTTGCATAGCCTGAACCTCTGGAGAAAATTGCGTGGAAATGCGTGAACTTCTATAAACATGACGATAACTGCACTTCATCTGAAACGGTGAAATTAGGAGATTCATTGTTGAAATCTTCACTCTCACCTTAAAATCTTAAACTTTCCGTAAGTACCTGCTAAAAGTGTAATTTGGGAGACATCGGAGAGATTCAATATTTCGACCGACTGCATGGTCCAGAATTAGCGCCTAACATGATTGGGACAGTTTTAACATGCCAGACTCTGGGATGTTATTTATCTCCTATGAGAGTGAGTTATTAAATTGAGTAGTATTAAGCTGTCGTGATATTGGTTAAGCTCGACAAATAAATTGGGTAAATTGGGTAGATTTGGATTACATCTAATTGCGATCGGCTTGTACAGGCATCTAGGATAGCAATTTTTTGAATTGTTAAAAAGTGATATTAATCACCATTGATGGGGTAGATGGATCACATCTAAGATGCTAACAATGCTAGAAAATTGTCTAAAGAACTAAGAGCTATAACCCTTCATAAATGAGGCCATTATGAACACTGCCTTTGCTATTCGCCGTCTTGTCGAAGAGGCTCTCTATGCAAAATGTCTGACTCCAGAGATTGAAAATGCTATCAACTTTGAATTGACACAAATGGGCTATGTTTCAGCGGTGGACTATGAAGCTTTAGAACTGCTGATGGATGAGATGGATGAGGGACGGATCCATTTAGTTGCCAGCCGCTAAGATAATGGAGTCACTCAGATAACTCAGTCACTCAGATAACTCAGTCACTCAGATAGCTACGATTCTTTGCCCAATGCCCAAGTTCCTGGATAACGACATGTACCACACGTCCGCTTGACGCTAGACTATTTGGTGTGAATTTCTCATGAATGATTTATAGGAACTGGGTAGCGACGATTTATGGCAAGAATCAATGAAAATTATTTAAAACTAAAAGCAGGATACTTGTTCCCAGAAATTGGACGACGGGTCAGTGCATTTGCCCAAGCTAATCCTGATGCGAAGATTATTCGACTGGGGATTGGCGATGTGACGGAGCCATTGCCTAAAGCTTGCCGCGATGCCATGGTGCTGGCGGTTCATGATATGGGCGATCGTAGCAAATTCAAGGGCTATGGGCCGGAACAGGGCTACGAATGGCTACGGGAAAAAATTGCGACTCAAGACTTTAAGTCACGCGGCTGTGACATTGATGCCTCTGAGATTTTTATTTCAGATGGTTCTAAATGCGACTGTGGTGCGATTTTAGACATCCTCGGGTCGGATAATCGGATTGCGGTCACAGATCCGGTTTACCCAGTCTATGTTGATACTAATGTGATGGCAGGGAACACAGGCGACATGAATGACAAGGGCGAATATGACGGCCTGGTATATTTGCCTATCACTGCTAAAAATGACTTCACAGCGTCGATTCCTACGGAAAAAGTTGATTTAATCTACCTTTGTTTCCCGAATAATCCAACGGGGGCAACGGCAACGAAAGCGCATCTAGAGGCATGGGTGGCCTATGCTCGAAAGCATGGTTCGATTATTTTGTTTGATGCAGCTTATGAGGCATTTATTCAAGATCCCGATATGCCCCATTCAATTTTTGAGATCGAGGGTGCGCGGGATTGTGCGATCGAATTCCGATCGTTTTCCAAGAACGCAGGATTCACCGGAACCCGTTGTGCGATGACCGTTGTACCGAAGTCGCTGAAGGGGAAAACTAAGGACGGGCAAGACGTTGAACTGTGGGGACTTTGGAATCGTCGTCAGTCTACTAAGTTCAATGGCGTGTCGTACATTGTCCAGCGTGGTGCGGAAGCGGTGTATTCCCCAGAAGGCCAAGAACAGACAAAAGCATTGATCCACTTCTATATGGAGAATGCGAAGATTATTCTAAACCGATTGACAGCGATCGGAATTAGTGTGTACGGCGGAACAAATGCACCTTATGTGTGGGTGAAAACACCGCAGGGACTGTCAAGCTGGGATTTCTTCGACAAGTTGCTGAGTGTGTGCAATGTTGTGGGAACGCCGGGTTCTGGTTTTGGCGCAGCGGGCGAAGGATATTTCCGAATCTCTGCGTTCAATAGCCGCGAAAATGTAAACGAGGCGATGGATCGCATTGAGGCGAAGTTTAAGGCGTAGAACTATCATTTTCCAGTGTTGGCTCATTTGCAACGAGAGGACACTGGAAAACAAAATGTTTAATAGTATTTTTGTACTAAAATAGTTATTTATCCCTGAATCCTGTTTTCCCTAAATCCTGTTTTATATGTCGTCGTCTCACACTCCATTGCCATTACAAGTTGCGGCTTCGCTTAAGACCTTGACTGGTGATGATCTTAAGGTGATGGTGGTGCTGTGTTTTCAGGCGTTTAATTGCGATCGGACGGCATTGACCCTTGAGCAGATTGAAGCCTTGGGAAATATTTCACGGCATGTTTTGAAGCCGTGTCTCAACCGGCTAATGCGGCGGGCTTGGGTGATTCAGGATGGTCCGATGTATCGGTTGGCACTGCAATTGCCAGAACTTGAGACATCGAACTTAGTGCCCGTGAATTATGATCCGGCACTGGGAATTCGGCCTCAGCGGGTTCAGGCAAATCTCTTGTATCCCGATGGACCTTGGTTGACGGAGACGGGTTTTTTGTTGGAAGACTTTGTCCGCGATCGGGTGGAGGTGTGGCGCAAGGGCGATCATTTCAATGCGCGGGCATTTGGGGCGATGGCGACGGAAGATGTCATGGGAATTGTGTGTAAACATTATGCAAAATATGAAAACCATGGCAATTTAGAAATTGATTGGCATAGTTTTTGTTTAAAAAATCAACGCTATCTCCAAAATGTTAAGCAGCGCTTAGA
>JAYUEW010000343.1:0-4196 GCA_043739045.1 Synechococcales cyanobacterium | reverse complement strand
AATGCGATCGAAGTAGATCTGAGTACGCCATCTCCGACTACTGCCTATCAATCCCCTCGACGAGGCAAACACAAAATCTTTATTGGGATGTCTCCCGGTGTGGGCAAAACCTACAAAATGTTAGAGGAAGCTCATACCCTGAAAGGGGAGGGGATTGATGTCGTTATTGGATTGGTTGAAACCCATGGACGCAGGGAAACAATTGATAAGTCTCTAGGCTTGGAAAAAGTTCCTCTGCGGTCGATCAACAATCTCTTAGAAATGGACACGACGGCGATCATTGAACGATCGCCCCAATTGGTATTAATTGATGAACTCGCCCATACTAATGTTCCGGGATCCGACCGAGAAAAGCGCTACCAAGATGTAGACTTTGTCTTAAATGCAGGTATTAATGTTTATTCAACTTTAAATATTCAACATATCGAAAGTTTAAATGACATTGTTGCGCGTATTACTAGCGTAATTGTTCGAGAACGGGTTCCCGATCGGATTTTGGACGCTGCCGATCAAATTGTCGTGGTGGATGTTACGCCAGAAACTTTACAGGAACGTTTACGAGATGGAAAGATCTATGCGCCTGAAAAAATTGAACAATCCTTAAATAATTTCTTCCACAGACGTAACTTAATTGCCCTCCGAGAACTTGCATTACGAGAAGTAGCTGACACCTTAGAGGACGAGAAAAAACGAAATCCTCATGAACAGGTTTGTAATATTCATGAGCGTATTTTAGTTTGCGTTTCAACTTATCCTAATTCAGTACAACTCATTCGACGAGGTGCGCGGATTGCGGGTTATATGAATGCAAAATTTTATGCCCTATTTATTAATCATCCCGATCGGTTTCTTACAAAAGAAGAAAGCTTACATATTGAGACTTGCCAACGGCTTTGTCAGGAATTTGAAGGGGAGTTCTTACAGCTCAAAAGCACAAATATTGTAGAATCTATCGCGATCGTTGCAGAACAGCAGCGAATTACGCAAATTGTCATTGGTGAAAGTCAACAATCCCGTTGGAAACAATTACTTCGCGGTTCCTTTACTCAGGATATTATGCGGCGAGTTAGAAAGAAGAACATTGATCTTCATATCATTGCAACAGAAAAAGGAAGTACAAAATCAATTTCTAAATTAGTACGAAAATCATCCTGATGTCGGTGTAGATTTTGGGAACTACATGAAGAGCTTTAAATCGCACATCAAACTATTGTATTTGATACCTTTCATGTGGCGGTAACGCAGCGAACTCTGGGAACAAGTGGAAAGAGAAACAAGTAGAGATATTTAGGACTCCTTAGCTAACGATACGCGCCGTAAATTAAAACTCAAAATAAGCTCAAAATTTTTACTATAAAAATAGGTGTGTGAATCGATCGATATTTACGATCACCTTAAACACCTATTTCTTGCAAAAGCACTACTATTCCTGAGGTTCTTTGATTTTTTCTGGGATATTCAGCACTGGACGATCGTCATTCGCTGCTTCGTCATTCGGTAAAGCATCATCAGGCAATGGGGCTTCGATCGCAACTTCAGAACTTATTTCAGCTTTCGGCTCGGCCCATGGATCAGAATCTTGCGAGTCCTCAACAACCTCTCTCACCTCAACCGCACTGACTACCGAAGCCGATCGATTGACCACCTTGGGATTCATCGCATCTACGACATCCGCGAGTTCTACGGTGTCATAATTCTCATCATCGTAATCCTCCTCTGGCTCCTCGTAAGGCGATCGGGGCGAGTTGCTGCTGGCAGTACTCCAGTTATCCTCAGGTTCATCTTCCACATAAAGACGGGCTTTCTGGGGCGGCTGGCTTTGGCGAACTTCTACTGGCTCCCAATTGTCCTCATCCCAAGTCTCTGCGATCGGTTCTGAGGCCCGCTGAGGCTGTCGTATCGCTGGGGTCTCTAAGGGAGTTTGTTGACCCGACGGAAGCTGGTTTTCTGTACGGATGGGGGCCGGGGGTGCATAGTCATTCTTGCGTTCCCAAGAGGCTTTACCCAGTCCAACGCGCTCCAAAAAGCCCACCGTGATCTGCACTAAGCGCTCTTCCGCGCCTTCATAGACAATCAACCGATCGGGTCCGCTGCTGACCACCTCGCTCATGGCCAACTCAAAAGTACTGACTACTTGATCGGGAATTAGTGGTAGTCCTAAAGATGCAACTAGTAGGGTTTCGAGCTTGCCAGAGTCAATATCAAATTTATATCCCCGAACCTTGCCCAGCAATTCGCCCGTTTCGGTAATCACTTCACAATTGATCAAACTGGTGTAGCGCTCCACGTCCACGTCTTCAATGACATTTTCGTCATCTACCAAAATCACATCCCCAATCTGACGAATGCTATCCAGCATCATGGGTTGGGGCGTACCGTAAAACAAATTTTGTCGCAGGCTGAGGGCGACGACCTCCTGACGATCGACATCTACCCATAGTTGACTCACGACCCCTAGCTTTCGACCCGTATCACGGGTGATGACTTGGGTTCCAAGGAAATCGGCTCGTTGGCGAAACTCTGCTGGCATGGGTCGTGGGAATCCTTTCTGTGAATCGTGTATTAATCGATCGTGGAATCTCAGCCAGTGTATCAAATTCAGTTCTCTCTGCAACGTTATCTATAAGTGTGGGTTGCCGATACTGGCGCGATCGCCTCAAATAAAGCCGCAACTTTCGCAAGATCTTTATCTCCTGGGCTAATTTCCACACCACTGGATAGATCAATACCTTGCGGAGAGAGGCTGTTCAATGCAGCGGCGAGATTTTCAGGCGTTAGTCCCCCGGCTAAAAACCAAGGCCGATCGGGCTTAAACGCGCTCAACGTCTCCCAGTCCAACACCAAACCTGTCCCGCCGCCCAACGTTGGATGGTACGCATCTAGTAATAACCAATCCACCACTGACGTATAGTCTTGGGTGGATTTTAGGGTTTCAGCGCTCTCAACTCGGAAGGCTTTAATAAGTTCTGTTGCGGGGAGTGCCGATCGGACTTGTTTGCAAAATTCGACTGATTCTGATCCGTGAAGCTGGACACTAGTGAGACCCGAGGTTTCGACGGTAGAAACGATCGTTTCCAGCTTGTGATTCATGAATACCCCAATCCGATGAGTTTCCTTCGGCAGCGCTATGGCAATCTCTCGGATTTGTTCAGGTGTCACATAGCGCGGTGATTTTTCCACACAAATAAACCCGATCGCATTCGCCCCAAGCCTTGCGATTTCTTTACCTTGTGCTGGAGTCATGATTCCGCAAATTTTTACCCGCAACATGTGAAACTCTCGATGCTAGTGATATTTTCAGCATATCGAAAAGGGATGCCGATCGTAGAATTGTTCCCCGATTCCAGACTAAGATTTTACGACTAAAAAAGGTCGTCGGGCCTGAGCAGTTGGCAATCGAACGTGATGGATAAAATCGAGAATATTTTCTCGATCGCACGATACCGTCATATTGAAACTCTCCTAATACATTCTATTTTAATAGATTACTCGTCAACATGAAAGATCGCCCCTCCCCATTCTCAATTCTCCTCCTCCACCGCACCCAGCGCTTTAAGAGTTGCGATTCTCCAAAAGGAGAGGCTTCGCCAACGTAGAGGGAGTTAAACCTTTGACCCCAGTGATGTTCATGCCAACGCAAGAGGCGATCGTTAACTTGATATCAACAAACAGCAAATTCGGTAAATTGTCGTTTAAAAGGCGAATGAAAGGCGAGAACAATATCTTGTTTTGGAACACCTCGATCGAGCATTTCCTGTGCAATTCCACCTTCTGTTCCATCATGTTGAATCCAAATCTTTCCATCTCGAATATCGACATGTAAACTACACCCATAGATCCGTTGTTCCTCAAACCAACCGACGTGAACCAGTTGATAGCGATCGCGAATGGGATCGAGAATAAGTTCTGATTCTAATTCTGGATTGCCAAAATCAATCGTGCTGTGGGCTGTCAGGAGTTCTTGTACAAGCTGACGATATTGTTCTACTTTTTCCATTGGAAAATTTCCTCCTTTTTAGGATTGTAAACGATCGTCCTTCCCTCCTAATTCTTCTCTCATGCTGCAAGAGTCATTGGAATCAGTGGTTCTGTTCGTTGGCTAGCATGGAGAATGGTTAGACCCACAATTTCTTCCCGATCGTCATACCGAATAACAATGTCATCATCGGTGAGTTCGCTATCATCTGAGGATTTGG
>JAYUEW010000342.1:0-7174 GCA_043739045.1 Synechococcales cyanobacterium | reverse complement strand
GACTTTAAAGCGGTAGATCCAAAGACTTGGGAAAACGTACAGCAAATTCGGAATGCATTGTTTGGGTTGGGCGACAATCCAGGCATAGGACTCAAACTCGGCAGCATTCACACCATGGGATCTCCCGTTGCGCTGTTCAATCTGATGAATACGGGAGAATTGAATAGTCATGATCTTGCGCCGGACTTACGATCGTTCCTTCAGAGCTTGCAATTAGGCACCGGAAAAGCATTGCCTTGGAATAATTATCTTCATCCAGCCGACCCAATAGCCTATCCCCTTGAAGGCATCACAGCCCAATTTTTCAATAGTGGATTTACCCCCGAATCTGGAGAGCAAACCGTTAAAGTCCGCGATGTATTAGTTAAAACGAATGCCTGGAGCGAAAAACTAATGGCTATAAGCAAATCGACCTTTATCTCGATTTTGTACGGTGGAACAGCTCACAATAGCTATTGGAAACTCCCCGAAATCCCGATCGGTATCATCGATACAATTGAAGGCTAAAATAATCCTAAATTAGGCGAGACAAGAACGTAGCTTCATATCATAAAAATAAAAAACCCGCGTCGAATGCTTTAACAGATTTAATTCGTGCCGTACTTCGGATGAATGCAACGGCACAAAAATCGTGAATAAGCCTGATGCGGGGTACAGGAATAGCCAACAGCTATTTATTGAACTCTATTAGACTGACTTTGCGATCTACTGAAGCTACCTAGATCATCTAAAACCATCTCTACACCGAAGCTGGAATTGCACCCAAGAATTTCCGCGCTAGATCTTCAGGTTTGGGTTCAGGAACCAGCAGCAGCGGACAGTTAGCTTGATGCAAAATAAGCTGGCTGTGGCTACCTAAGAGCATTTCTTCTAGGCGCGATCGTCTCCGGCGACCCATCACAATTAAATCAGCCCGTTCTGATTGCTTTGACACTGTTTCCGCAAACTTGCCATCAGTGGTGATGTAACTGATTTCACAGAGTTGATTTAATGAATCAAAAATATGATGTAATTCCTGCAAACTTGTCACCGGGACTAACGGCAACGCATCATTATCAGGATGGGTTTCGCTATAGGCCAATTCTGGCTCTGTAATGTGCAATACCGTTAATTCAATTGCCGCATCTTTCATCGGTGTCAACCATGTTTTCAAATACTCCATGACTGCGATCGCGGTCGGAGAAATGTCAGCAACAACTAAAATCTTCACTTGGGTTCTCTTTTAAATTAAGTAAACTAGTCTTCAATATCAAGCTGCCGATCGGCAATCTCTTGAATATTCTTAAAGTGCCCGGTTTTGCCAGCCCAAATTAAAGCCACGATCGAGACTAGGCCAACCGGGACAATAACGCCCACCAACGACCAAACAACAATAGTTCCATCCCCCACCCCAAACCAACTGCCATGAACCATCGGTTCGGCCATAGATTTCATCGGTTCAGTCATTAGTTGGACGATCATCAGCTTAGATATCATCATGAGTTAGCCTCTGCTTCAGTAGGATCAGGCGTTACTTTCCATGCTCCTAAGGATTGCACATAGTCGGTGAGTTCTTCCAGTTCCCGATCGCTCAAATAACTATAAGAGGGCATAATCGATTGTGCATTGTATTCACGGGGGTTTTTAAAATGTCCAATCAAATACTCCCGTGCGAAATCACCCGATGCCTTGCCCCATACCTGACCTTCATTACTCAAATCTGGACCCTGGCGAGATGTGCCCAATAAGTGAGGCAGATCATAGTAATAATCCCCCGCCTTCGACACACCATAAGCGTCCACCATATTTTGATCAGCCTTCACATTTCGCACTTGTTGAGAATGGCAATAGACACATCCCTCACGAACATAAATATGGCGGCCTGCTTGTTCAATGGGCGTATAGGCAACTAATTTTGCTGAGGGTTGCGCAATATCACTAGCAAATACTGGACCCAAGACCAATCCCGTAAAGGCCAATCCAAACAAAAATGACAATGCAACAATAATCGGAAACTCTCGAATAAATCTCATCTGGCAACTCCTTCATTCAAACTGACCAATTTCAAATCATCCAATCCCTTACCATCACTTGGTGGGGAAGTCATCGTCTTCCAAATATTCCAAACCAAAATCAATTGTCCAATCAACAACAAACCACCACTTCCAGCCCGTGCGACGTTATACCAATAGCGAAGTTCAAGCACACCCTGCACCGAACCGCCTGCGGCCCAGTCCGAACCCTCCAACCAACCTAGCCAGCCCATCGATACAACATATCCAACGATCCCGATCGTGGTTAACCAAAAATGCCATTCCGCGAGAGTTCTAGAATATCCGAGCTTCAACGATCGTTCCAAATAAAAGTAAACAAAGGCGACCAGCCCTGATAGACCAAATCCAACAAATCCCAGATGAACATGGGCAATAGTGGTGCTTGTAAAATGCAATTTCGCATTTAAGTCCATGATTGCCAAACCGCTACCCCAGAGCGAGGTTCCGACGTAGGATAAGTAGGCCAAAATACTAAATCGATAGCTAATATCGCGTTTCATCACGCCCTGAGTTCCCCAAGCTGTTCCGCCAAAATTTACCATAGTAGAAATTGTGGGGATCAACATTGCGATCGAGGCGGTGACTGAAGCTGACATTACCCACATTGGCACTGGACCCCAAATCACATGGTGTCCGCCATTCCAAGGATAAAATGCGGCTAATGTCCAAAAGCCCAAAAACGAAATGGCATGACTATACAAAGGCTTATTCAATTGCTTTGGCACAATGTAATATAGCGTTGCGAGTCCTAAAGTCGTGAGCCATAGACCAAACAGGTTATGACTATAAAACCAATTGACGATCGCATCTTCAATCCCTCGAAATTTCATCACATTCCCCAAGGTGTAGTAGATGGGGAAGGGAATAATAGCCAGCAAAATGTACCAAAGTGACACATAAAGCCGAGGTTCTTTGCGGACGGTAATGGTGGAAAATATATTCCCTGCGATCGCAATTTCCAACAGCCCGACCATCATGTCAAAGGGAAACGGCATCTCTTCATACTCTTTGCCCTTGCTGAATCCCATCAAAATAGCCAGTACCCCGCCCGTCAAATTCAGGTTCCAAGCCCAGGCCGTCAGAACTCCGAGGGTTTCAGAATAAAGCGCCGTCTGGGTCAAGCGCGGCACCATATAAAAAGCTGCACCCAGGTAGCCCATGCTCATGAACCCAAAGATCCCGATGTTCACATGGACAGGTCGCAATCGCCCGTAGGCCAACGCTGGAATGCCCTGCAAAAATTCAGGATAAAAAAGTTTTACGGCCTCAACTACGCCAATGCTCGCCGCCACCACCATCCAAAACACGCCGGAAAACAGCCAAGTTTGCATGGCGTAGTCCCGACCTTCTAGGGCTGGAATTGCAATCATTTGAGGAAAGTTCAGACGATCGTTGTCGGGAGACAACGCCGGAGCCGTCTTTGAGACTGGGGATGTTGTCATACGAGGTTTAACTAGTCCAAGGTTTGTTAAGAAACGTTTACATACGCTGAGCAGTTACGTTTCTATATGCATCCTATTGTAACGATCAACTAAGTGAACTGAACGCTTCGACAGTCCATCAAAGGTAATTATTTCCTTAAGGTCTTGTTGAGGTTTTAAGCTATTCTTGGGGATCGATCGGGTGGTGAATTTATATAAAGGATAGAAAGAATTTAAGGGGCAGTCTTTTCAGCATTTGAACTCGAATTTGATAATTGTAATCATGGATGAAGTTCCAAATCGCGGCAATATGATTCTCTAACTTTTTGGAAAACGATAACGTTGAGTCCGGTTGTCCAGATGTCGTGCCGTCTCTTTTGCCTTTTTTTTGGCCCAAATGCACGATCGATCGTACATTTGGGCTGGTGGTTAGGGAGCTTAAGGGAGAGTGATCGGGCGAGATGCGACGCGGACAATTGAGCCTTCTCCGCGTTTACGAATGGCTTGACTCCAGATTGAGCCGTTGATGAAGTTGAGGGCATGGAGGAGCGCGATCGTGGCATTCACGGCATCGGCATCGCCTGTGATCTGAAGTTTGATGTGTTTTGTGATGGGTCTGGTGATCTCGGTCATGGTGGGTTTCCTGGTGTAAGTGGGGGAAGGAAACCCAAAAAATTAGCCACCCCGTTTACTTTCGCAGCGCAAAACAGGGTGGCGTGGATGCTAAAATGCACCGCAGGCTACCGAGCTGGCCTATACAGCTTGGGGGTTAAGCGATCGTCTTGGAGGTACGAACTCTGGGACGATCGCGCTATATTTCTTGGGCATCCGCAGAATGATTCTGCATACTTAAGACTTTAGAATGCGATCGGGTTTTGCGTCAAGCGTAGTCGAGTGGGCTTTTAAAAGATTCGATCGGATAATTCTCCCATCGTGCGGGAGTTGTTTGATGTTTGATGAATTTACAAAATTGGCGGAGGAAGTGGGGCCGATCGTGTCTGAAACGCAAAAGTCAAGAAGAATGCGGAGATTTTTAACGACCTTTGCGATCACACATTTACAACTTTATACAACTTTTGAATAGGACTTAAGCCAACGCCAAGGCTGCTTGTTTCCCAATTTTTTCAGGTCATCTAATGAATTAAATGGACGCTTGGATATTATGCGCTCCGCAGTCTTTTCTTTTATCCCTGAGATCTGAACTAATTCAGACTCTTTCGCCTGATCTAGGAAGCGGATAAAAACGTCAATATCGCTTAACTTAAAAACGACTTGATTAAGTTCTCTTTGGAGCAGTAGATGATCAATAAGCTCCGATGCCTCAGGTCTTTTGACGACAAGTAAAAGAACCCAAACCCTAGGCAGACCTGCCAGCTTTGCCGCTTCTAGAATAGGTAAACCAGTAATCAGATCATATTTGTCTTCGTCTTCAGTCATACAAACAGTGGGGAAAGCAAAATTTTTCCCATGCTGACGCATTGATTCAGCAGCATTACTCAGATCACTTTTTGAGAAGGTTGATACTAAATCAGCAGTTAGTATCTGATTAACTGAAATAAGCCGTGGGGAACTTTCAATTTCTTCAAAAAACTTCACCATTACTCTAAACTCCTCTTGAACTTTCTAATTCTAATGTCTCAATTCGCTTTATTATCTCATCTGTCAATAGTGCGAATTCTTTTGCCAGTCTACCAGCTTGCTTGTCGTTTAAGTTTTCCGCAGCATATAAAGATATGGGCTTTCGTTTATGAGAAGCCTTTCCAATGCAGGTTGACTTACTGATTCCCGGTAAAAGAGGGATTTCTTTGAAATTCTTAGTGATCAGACTTTTAATGGTGTTACTTAGATTAACTTTTTCAACCATCATTGGCACTATACCCAGAATAATTCCACGCTCCTTGTTCTCTTCTTGAACCTCCTGAAGTTTCCGAATCGGTGTACGAATTCCATACATTGAGAGATACTCTAGCTGTGTTGGAATGATGACATACTGACAAGCAAATAACCCATTCATAGAAATAATGGTAGAGCTGGGAGGAGTGTCAATTAATACATAATCGTAATCATTTGCGATTTGTGCCTTTAGCAATGCCTTATCTAGCCGCTTCTGAGGTATGCACCCCCCTGTGCTATCAAGTTTATTATCCTTTGTTCTATGGCTCCCTGGAATAATGTCTAGCTTACCAGGACAACCATTTATCTCAAGCCATCTCGTCAAAGGCGTAGGATGGATATATTTACTAGATTGAGATTCGTCCAGATCCTGTTGGTCAATAAAGTCAATTATCTCAAGTCGGTCGTAAAAAGAATCCAGAATTTCTTGAAACTTTTCTGGCGATTGAGCTTTATCAAGCTCATCTGCTTTATTAACGCCCAAAGAGAGACTGGCATTTGCTTGTTCATCAAGATCAATTACTAAAACCCTATGTTTACGCTTCGCAAGCTCATAGGCGATGTTTACAATGAGTGTTGTTTTGCCAACACCACCCTTAGAAGTATGAATTGCAATAGTTCTCATCTTTACTTTGTCCAAGAATTCCCTTAAAAATTTTGCCGCAGGTTTCACATCATGTGGATCGGCAATGCTAAAACTAGTTAGAAGTTTTATTGTCCAATCATGAAATTCATACACCTCAATAGTGTATGGGTCAATTAGGAATCCAAACCTGACACGGGAGTATCTCATGTAGTCAGAAATCTGATTACGTGAGGCATTATCGATCCTAGTCTTAGATGTCTTGACTTCTACTAAGAATTTAACTTGTCTAGCATAGTCTTCAATTAAAAAATCAACTTTTTTGACTTTTGTTAAATCTCCAGGAAATTGAATGGGAAACTGTGGAACCCAATGAGACCCTTCCCGTTCATGAAGCCCTGCACTCTTTAAAAGAGACTGGACTAGATGAAGAGATACATATGCCTCATTAGACCAGTCTTTCGATAGCGCTTTAGCCATAGATCTAATGAAACTTGATTTTATTGCTACAGAGAAGTGTAGCAAAGATTAATGCATTTTTAAAATTTTCATACATCTCACGTCTTTGTAACCTATTAGCCTAAGTAAATACTCTGAGAAGAATCTCTACTAGGCGTTACCAACTACTCATCTGGAATCCCTAAACATGATCGCACTATCCCCAACCCTACGACCTATAGGGCTATAGTACCGCTTTGATTTCATCTACTTCAATCGTGGTTTACTATTGAAATAAGTGTATGCAGTCTGAGAAACCTCCGGCACAAAATCCCAAGCCGAATCCTCACGATCGCTCTCCACAATCACCGCGCCAATATACCGTTTACCATTGGGCATTTCAATAATTCCAGCATCCCCCAGCATTGTACCGATATAGCCAGTTTTATGGGCGATCGTCCTCGGGTGAAGTGCGATTGCAAGTCAGAAAAATAGACTAAAATAGAACTAATGTTTCTTCATGGAGGTCACGATCGCTCATGTCGCCACTACAACAAGAACTCATCCAAACGATCGCCATAGCACCCGAAGATGCGATCGCTCAAACCTTACAGTAAACATTATCGGAAATTGTTTTTTAGAGATTCAAAGCCTTGCTAGAAAAGGGCTGTAAATTCGCAAAACCCTATTTCCGATTAAGTCTAGTATTTACAAACATTGCTTCAATCTCCGATCGTCAGTCAGGAAACTCCGATTACTCCCTCGAAAAAACGACGGATTGCCGGACTTCATCGAAATTCGATCGT
>JAYUEW010000341.1:0-6863 GCA_043739045.1 Synechococcales cyanobacterium | reverse complement strand
TAAGGTGATCAATGGCGGCGAAGAAATTATTTTGCAAGTGTTGCAGGATATTTTCCCACGGGATTTAGTGGCTGAAATGATGATTATGACGGGAGAAGTGGCAGCCCGATACGGCAGCGCCCACGGGATTCCGTTGTTATTTAGAGGTCAGACCCAGCCCGACTTGCCTTCTGACGATGAATTATTAGTGATTCCGGCTGGACCTGCTCGCGCTTGTGCCCTGCGACGCTGTATGCCAAAGAGTGAAATGAGTGTTTCTCCGGTGCGTCACGCAAGTTTGGGGCTGGACTACTACGCTCAAGTCACCTCACCGATTCGTCGTTATAGTGACTTGCTGGCCCATTTCCAAATCAAGGCCCATTTGCGGGGTGATGAATTGCCGTTTTCTGAAGTGGATGTTGAGCACATTACGGTGGGGATTCTCAGCACGGTTCAGGAGTCCAACTTCCTCGAACGTCAGACAAATCGTTACTGGAGTTTAGAATTCTTGCGACGCAACATAGATGAGGTTTGGACTTCCATGATGTTGCGCTGGCTTAGAGAACACGAAGGGTTAGCGTCGGTGATGCTTGAAGATCTGGGGCTGGAGTTTGCGATGCACTTCGATCGACCTATTTCACCAGGCGATCGGTTACAGCTTCGAGTGTTGCGCTCTGATCCAAGACGCGATCAGGTAGAGCTTCAAGAGGTCCACAACCACTTTCCAGAACAAGTGGAAGGTTAAATTGAGAAGGTGTTGAATTTGAGAATACCAGTGGAGTTAATTTCGTCCTGTTTAGCGGATTACTCTCCACTGGTTATGGGGCGATCGGTTATGCGGCGATAAAGAACTCAAATTGTAAATTGCAAAGAGTAATCACATCGCCATTCACCAAGGCATGACGTTTTAGGACCGGGATCTGCTTTCTGTTTAAGTAGGTTCCGTTGCTACTGCCTACATCCATTAGATAGAAGCCTTGTTGAACGTCATAGCCTAAGACCGCGTGACATCGTGAGACCGATCGGTCATTGACTACGATCGCACAATTGCGGCTGCGTCCAATTAACCAAGTCGAACTTAATGTGCTGACGAATGGGGTATCGGCATGACAAAGATTGGTGGTTAGGAATGCACGATGGTTGTGGTGGGCGGCTTGAATGTAGTATGACAATGCCTGGGGTACATCTGGGAGAAATATGGGTTCGTCTAATTGATTGCGCTCAGTTAAATCCCCGATTTCTGGTCCACTAATCGGAGCCAAACGACTATTACCTTGATTATTATCAGGTTCTATTGTTAGAGATCTAGTTGCTCCAAACTTCTCCACAGCATCATTCTTTTTATTGGTCTTATAGTCGTCATAGGCGTGTTTTCGGTTGGCGATCGTTAAGCTGCTGGCTGAATAGTTATAGGTTGAAGATGAGTCTCTATTAAGGATCATGAGTAGCGGCAGTGAAATAACTGCAATGGAGGAATCCGGGCATTAAAGTGGGTGACGATTTAAAAAGCACTCAATTTATAGAGGTGATGTTTCAGGAAAGGAGTATTTCTTCAGGTGAGTAAAGTTTACAAATTACTAGTCTTAGTTTTTATCCGTGAAATTACGTAAGTGAAACTATCAATTAAATGTGAGTAAACACGAGATAACCTATGCTTGGCAATAGCCTCAACCTTATTCTTAGTTAAAGCTTCACATCTTTTGAGATTCTAGCCACTTTGACTCCGTTCTCTTCAGAGCAAATTCAAATTTCACGTCCGATTTCCGATTTGAGATAGAGATTTAGCTCATTCCAAAGCGTGATGGCAGAAGAGTGTGTAATCCTTGATCATCCTCGATTGAAGTCAGGCTTTGGTCTGAGGTAAGCTGACGTGCAAAGCGTTTAGCTGTTGCGGGAACGAGGGCCATGGGGTTACTGAATCCTGAGAATACCTGCACACGACGATCGGTCCCCACAGGACCAACCAATGGAAGCTGATCGGCGCTAAAGGCAACGGTACAAGTCACCCAGCGTCCCGGAATTTGGGCAACTTTAGGCAATATTTTGGCCACTCCCGATCGTATCCATTGTTCACTGGCCTCCGGTGATGAGTGGGGGGCTAGACTGGTCTGGGTGCGGCTGATTTGCCCAAACCGAAGACTATTATCAGTAAACTGTAACGCTCCTGCATCAAGAATTGGGGGAGTTAGATCTTGATTATAACCCGTCAATCCCGCTTCCCAAGGTCCATCGTCGATGGCTGACGATCGCTCTAATTCAAAGCGGCGAATTTCCGCAGGCATTACCACCGATCGCATCTGAAGATCGCACGGGTCTGTTTCGATCGATTCTGCATGACTAAAATATTGACGAATAGCTAAGCCTGAGTCCCGTAGTAGTGCACGCGTTTCGCCTCCCGTACATAAAATTACCCGATCGCCGTGATAGGTCTCTGATTTTCCATGCACTCGAACCCCATCTGATTCAGACTTGATAGTTAAGACCTGATCGTGAACTTTATGTCCGCCGAGTCGCACCATGGTTTGACAGTAAGAATTGGACGTTGCGATCGGGTTGATCTGGGCGTAGGGCATCAAAAGTGCGGCAGCGATTCCATCTGGATTCAACAACGGTTCTAGATCTACCGCTTCAGCAGGAGTTAAAAGCTGAGGCTGCTCTGTAAAATGGCCATAGGTTTTAAGAACGGCGACTGGATCCCGATCATGGTCAATAGCCCCAATCAGGGGCAATTCACGAAACTCAGTAGGCAGATCTAAGGCAGATACGTTCTGACGGTGGATTTCGAGGCTTTCTGCGGCTAGCGATCGGGTCAAATCCGTTATGCCTGCCCAATAGGAAATCCCTCCGTAGCTGTAGCGCGTGGCACTAGGACTGAATTCATGTTGCTCGACCAACAGAACGCTTACACCAAGCTGCACTAATTCGTAGGCTAGAGAGGCTCCCGTAATCCCCGATCCGATGATGATGACCTCGTAGAACTGCATTGGTTTCGTTTGGCTTTAGTGAGTTGTGATTATATTGTATTGTTTCCTCAGGCTTGGGGATCCAAAACTATCTAGTACTGGCGAATTTTCATAGCATGGCGAATTCTTATGACACCTCGATCAAATCGGAAATTTAGAAAGTTTGGACTAATTTTGTCTATAAGTTTAATGCTGATCAGCCTCATGGTGATCTATGTCCATCCTAGCCCCGCCAAATTGCGACCCGATCGATCGCCATCAACAGCGTCCACCCAATAATGACGAAACCACTACAGTGTATAGGATTAGGCGTTACTACGGGGAATGCATGGATCCGGCAGCTTGGCGCAAAAAGCGGGTTGGATTAATCTAGTGTGTCGATTAAAAAACCACTATTCTGGCAACCTGGGAAGCATCAGACGTGCAGCGGTCAATTGAGAGGTTGGCGGGAATGCAACTTCCTGAACGGTACCGGGAGCACCCAATGGTGAAGCCTTGCCGTTATTGAAGCTAACCATAATTGCACCGGCATTGCCAGCGCGTACTATGAGCTGTTTTTTTGCATCCCAATTTCGCGTCGTTCCTTCTGTTAATATGCCCTCAAAGGCTTCCTGACCATCGGCCACGACCCTAACCCAGGATTGCTCAGTCAACGTGATTCCAACCCGAACGCCTTGGTTAGGCGCACTGGCTGACGGCTTAATGCCAAGCGTCTTGGGGCTTGGTCCCATGGGAGTGGTCGATGGCGGTAGGCTTTCTTTAAATTTCTGTAGGCTCTCCGGGTTTAACTCCGGTTGAGCATTGGACTGGCTTACTAATCCCGATACTCCCTGAATAGAAAGTCCTACTAAAACTAGATAGCCAAAATAAAGATGAACGGGTCGTAGTTGTCCAAACACTGGAAATTTTGATAGCCAAGGAGTCCGGTGCTGCTGAGGTGTCCCAGATTTAGCAAACTCGCTGGAAAAATACAAGCCGTTGAGACCGATCGCATTGGCGTATTGTCGAATAAAGCTTTGAATGTAGACGGATTCTGGCAAATCTTTTAGGCGGCCTTCTTCGATCGCTCTTAAAAGACGGGTCTGAATATGAGTCCGTTCCGCAACATCTTCCAACGAGATGTCGAGTTGGCGGCGAGATTGACTTAATCGCTCACCAAGGTCAGCAAGGGTCGCTGCCTGTTGTTCGTTGGCTATTTGGAGAAGATTCTTCTTCCTCATAATGGGTGCTCCTAAACGCCTCTCGCCGTAATCGATGGTAAATGAAGTGTGGACTTTAGGAAAGTCAACTCAGAAGATGTGATGGAACGGTATGCTCCCAGAGAGAGTGGCTTAGACCCAGGGGCTTGAAGCTGAATCTCTCCGATCGCAGTTCGATGAAGCCGAGTCACAGGATGACCAAGCTGCTCAGCCACCCGACGAATCTGTCGATTTCGGCCTTCACGTATTACGATTTCCAGCAGTGTCTGGTGGGGAAAGGTCTGAAGCACATTAACTGTGGCGGGCAGGGTTCTTCGTCCTTCAAGCAGAATACCTCGTCGCCATTGATTCAGTAGTTCTAGACATGGATGACCTTCAATATAGACCTCATAGGTTTTGGGAACTTCGTGTCTCGGATGGGTTAACCCAAAGGTCAAGGCCCCATCGTTTGTCAGAATAAGTGCACCTGTTGAGTCGGTATCGAGTCGCCCTACGGGATGAATCCCATGTCCAGCCTGAATACTTTGGGGTAAGCAGTCTAAAACAGTTTTCCGTCCTTGAGGGTCTGCGCAAGTTGAAACCATACCACGGGGTTTGTTCAACAATAGATAGATCAGGTCGGGTCGCTGAGTCGGTGTTAACGATCGGCCCTTCACCTCAATTTGATCAGAATTTGGGTCGGCCACTTGACCTAACACCGCCACTACGCCATTGACGCGAACTTGACCTGCAAGGATCATAGACTCCGCTTGACGACGGGATGCAATCCCCCACGATCGCAAAATTTTTTGTAACCGTTCAGGCTGGGGGAGACTGGAGGACAACGGGGACAGACCACAATTCAATTCAAAATCCGGCTCAGACATACTCTGCAATTTGATTAATAATCTCGGCTACAAAAACATCTGGGTAGAAATAGTTGTGCCAATACATATCATTACACTCTGTGTCAACCTAGTCCACCTATTATTTTCAGAAGCTAAATTTATTTAAAAACTTAAGGAACAGATAACAGCATGTTGCTAGACGACGACTATAGATGACAACTACAATTGTTTCCCTAACGGTACTACTAAGCTCTTCCCTAACTCAATTTAAGGAATATGACTTTAGTAGTATTTAAATATTTTCTCTCATTCTGATGTAAAAGCCTTAATCTGCAAGTATCTCCTAATACAAAATATAGGCCCAATGCATGCATTCTATTCATTCATGAAGGTCTTGAATTAGCACATAGGGTTGGATGATTAGGGCTTTAAATCGAACTTGAGGATTCCACTGGGCAACGCGATCGGGTTCGGGTTTAATCAGAAATTGTTCTTCAATCCATCGGCGGACGGCATTAGCGTTGTCCTGCGCGATTGCCATTCCGACATCCACCAAATCTAAGCTGTCATCGACCCAGATCACGACATCGCGATCGAGATGAATTCGCAGCCAATCGAGTTCGGCTTCGTCGAGGAGTTCAATTAAGCTTTGGCGTAGGTCTTGTGTGGGCTGTTCAGGCTGATGTTCAGACATTGGGGTTATCGTCCTAAGTCGTGGAGTTGATTGATAATGTCAGCACATTGCTGAGTAACACGATTGAGTTCATCGCGATCGGTGCTGGTGGGCGGCGCGATCGGCACACCAATCCGAATGGTCAAGGGGACACTTCGGGGTCGAGCTGAGCCTTTTTGAAAGATTTCGTGACTGCCCCAAAGCGATACGGGCAGGATTAAGGCTTGGGTTTTAGCGGCAATCCAGGCAGCTCCGATTTTGGGATCGTGAATCCGCCCGTCTTTGGTCCGCGTTCCGTCTAGAAACAATCCCGTGGCCCAGCCATTCTCCAGGGAGGCGACAGCAGATTTCATGGCCGACCTATCAGCGGATCCCCGTTTCACTGGATAGGCTCCATAGGCGGTGATGGCTTGTTTTAACACGGGCACCCGGAATAGTTCTTCCTTAGCCATGAATGCAACGGGCCGACCGACACAACTAGAGACAATGGGCGGGTCGAAGTCGCTGGCGTGGTTGCTGACGACTAGGAGACGACCTTTGCGGGGGACATTTTGTGCGCCATAGATTTTGCTGCGGAAGTAGGTGTGCAAGATGGGGCTGACGATCGACCATTTGAATAGGTGGTAGAGCATCAGACTGACGAAGGGTTCTCGATCGGATGATTTGACTAAAGCCTTAGACATTTTAGAGTTTAGATTTCGGATTTTGGATTGGATTTATAACCCCCGACTAGCTGAATGCTCCTAATTCGGCTTGAGTCCCGATCGTTGCGAACACCATATCGGCGCAGGTTCGTTTCATGATCCCGACTAACACTTTGCCTGGGCCGACTTCTGTGATTGCGGTCACGCCGAGGTCTGGCAAGGCTAGAGAAATCTCGCGCCATCGAACAGATCCTGTCATTTGTCGGCTGAGTCGAGCTTTTAGATTTACAGCATTTGTACAGGGAGTTGGGTCCGTATTAGATAACACAGGGATTTGGGCATCGTTGAAGGGCATGTCTTTCAGGACAGTACTGAAGTGATCGGCTGCTGCTGCCATTAAGGGCGAGTGAAACGCTCCACTTACATTTAGTTTGACAGCGCGCTTACATTTTACAGAGGCGATAATACTGTCCACGGCATCAGGTTCGCCTGAAATCACGACTTGGCCTGCATTATTGTCGTTGGCCATCACAACGCCGTTGGTGGCCTCGATCGCAGTTTCTAGTTCAGTGCGATCG
>JAYUEW010000340.1:0-11768 GCA_043739045.1 Synechococcales cyanobacterium | reverse complement strand
TTTCTTGAATCCCATCAAAAAGTTATGGATATTAATATCAGCGCCTTTGATACATCCATTTATAAAGCATTAACCTATGTCGAAGTGAATGGAGTATCTAAAGAAATATTGCCCGTTGATATGGTCTCTGATACAGCCCCCAATGGTCAAAATAAAGGATTAGATTTCTTTTGGATTAAGGCGTTATTAATGACAGGCGCGATCGCTGGATTCACGGTTTATGGAATCCGATCGCGCATTGCCGAATACGACGCTTAATCTAGTTTGATCGTAATTGCACTAGAACAAGCCATAGCCCGATCGCGTGCCTCCTCAGTAGTATTTCCCGTTGCAAGTGCCACCGCCATTCGACGGTTTTTATGACAGCTTGGTTTGCCAAAAATGCGGAGTTTGCTAGTGGGTACTTTCAAGGCTTCATTCACCCCTAAAAACACAGGATTATCACTACTGCCCGTCGCTAATATTACCGATGATGCACTTGGTTTTAATAATTCAATCGCACCAATAGGCAATCCCGCGATCGCCCGTACATGCAATTCAAACTCCGACATATTCTGACTAATCATCGTCACCATTCCCGTATCATGGGGGCGTGGACTCACTTCACTAAAATAAACAGTTTGGACTCCATCCGGTGAACCCTCAATAAATAACTCCACCCCAAACAATCCCCAACCGCCCAGCGCGCTCGTAATTTGATCCGCAATTGTTTGACATTGCTTTAAAGTCTCGTCTGACAATGGGCAAGGCTGCCAAGATTCGCGGTAGTCTCCATTGATTTGCACATGACCAATCGGCGCACAAAAATGAGTCCCATCGATCGCCCGCACTGTTAGTAATGTAATCTCAGTTTCAAAGCTCACAAAGCCTTCAATAATCACCCGATCGTTCTGGGTTCGTCCTTTATCGTGGGCATAGTTCCAAGCGGGCAATATATCGGCCTCTGTTTTAATTGTGCTTTGGCCTTTGCCCGATGAACTCATCACAGGCTTCACCACACAGGGCAGCCCAATCTCTTGAATCGCTTTTAAATACTCTTCTTGAGTATCTGCAAACTGGTATGGCGATGTTTTCAATCCTAGAGTTTCCCCCGCAAGACGACGAATGCCTTCTCGGTTCATGGTCAGAAATGTTGCTTGAGCGGTGGGAACTACATTCCAGCCTTCTTGTTCTAGTTCAATCAATGTGGTCGTAGCGATCGCTTCAACTTCAGGCACAATCAAACTCGGTTTTTCCAATTCAATCAACGATCGCAATGCCTCGCCGTCCAGCATATTAATCACATGCGATCGATGGGCAATTTGCATAGCAGGCGCATTAGCATAGGAATCCACCGCCACCACTTCAATCCCTAACCGCATCGCCTCGATCGCCACCTCACGGCCCAACTCCCCGGAACCCAACAGTAATAGCCGATGCGAATCCGGATTGCCCGGTGTGGTCCATTCAGCCCAAGCAGAAAGCGACATGATCCAAGATTCCTTACTGTAAAACTCCTAACAACTATAGCGAGTTGCGGGGGCACCTAAGCATCAGCCGGATTAAGCGCCATCATTTGCCAAGTGACAAAGGTGCCGATCGGACTCCACAATAAATAAGGGACTAATAGCAAGGCCGCGATTTGTGAAACCTGGGAGACCAAAACGGTGAGTCCGATCGCCACAAAAAATCCCGTTGCACCTAAAATCACCCCGACCCGGAGCCTCCGAAAAAAGCTCATCACCGAGACATAAGAGAGAGTGACTACCTCTAAAAGGGCATAAAGTGTCATGAGGAAGATCGATTGAGAACTCCCTGGTTCCGCTTGCCACACAACATAAGCTGACCAACCTGCCGCCACAAAAATACTGGTCCAAATAATTGGAATCGCCCATTCAAACGTGAGCCAAGCGGGACGACGCAATCTAAAAAACCAGCGTTGATCGGTCTTTACCAGTTGGTTCAGGCCAACCCCAATTAAAACTGCGACGATTCCAATAACTAACCATGCGGGGACCATCTGAGTGCCTCTACAACAACATAAAAACAATGTGTTTCCAATCAGTATAGAAGACGAACTCTACCCTCGTCCTTATTGGGGCTTTATCGGTGCTTCAGGTCACAATCCTGATAGAGTTATCAAGGATATTGTTCATCTCATTTAATACTCCTTCACCAAAACTCATGACTAAGGGATTCGGGCCGCAGAAAGAAGTTAAAAAACCGCCTTCTGAAAGCAGTAAAAAGCGTGTAGAAGCCTCGAAGCAGATGGATGACATGAAGGCTAAAGGGTTGCCTGAATTTGAAATCTATCTCCGAATCAAGGATCAAAAAACTTGGTTCCCGGTTGGCGCAATTACCGTACAACGCACTAATCAAGTCAGTGCAGCGATTTATGCGAACGAACAGAGTCTTCGTCAAGGTGCATTCCGCATTTTCCCGGTGCTGAAAAAGGCTGCTCAAAATCTGGAATATGGCTATCGAGATAAGGAATTTAAAGAAGAACCCATTCAAGTTGCTGTTAAGCCAGCACCGGGTGTTCAGGGCGCTGTGAATGCGATCGTGAGCAACATGTCTGAAGCGGTGACAGGGTTGTTTAAAAAGAAAAAGAAATAAATAAACATAATTGCGATGAGGAAGCCCTCAAACCTTCCGAGGGTTTTTTCATGGAAATTTTAGCTAGAACGCTCTGAAGATCGCTTTTGCACGAGGACCAAAAACAATCAAATCTTGATGATTGAGAAAGGCTCGCGTCACGGATTTCCCATTCACCAAGATACCGTTTGTACTGGCCTTTCCCTGCACACTACCGTCCTGGATTTCAAAAATGACTTCGCCCGTTTCGGTCACGAGACGACGGATAACTGCGTGGAATCGCGACGAGAATTGCGATCGTAAACAAATTTTATTGTCTAAATCTCGACCGATCGTATAAATATCCTCCAATAACTGAATACAACTAAAGTTTGCCTCATCTTCCAATAAAAGCGATGCCACTATGGTAGAAGCCGTGGACAGATCGAGAGAAGCTAGGTTGTGATGATCGCTTGACTGATCACGAGCATCAGGACTCGGTACTTCAGTCCACTCTGGCGGTAGCGGGGCGGGTTTGGTCTCCGGAGCTTGAACGGTAAGTCCGAGTTTCTGTTGGGCCTGATGTCTGGCTTGGGCTGCAATTTCGTCATTCGGGGAAATAGCAAGGCAATGGTCATAAGAGACGATCGCCTCTGAATATCTCATCAGGGTCATCAACGTATTGCCTTGGTTTCGCCAGGTCAATGTAAGTTGTGGGTCAATGTCGAGGGCGCGGCCATAACAAATAAGGGCATTTTCAGGCTGATTGTAGCCGTATAACAGCGCATTACCTCGGTGGTGCCAACCTTGGGCTTGTCCGGGTTGGAGTTGAAGCACCCGATCGTAGCAAGCGAGTGATGCGTCGTATTCCCCTAGACCGTATTGATAAGCATTTCCGCGTCGCAGCCACAAATTGGCTAATGCTTCTCGGCGAGGTTCGAGGGTTAGGGCTTTGTCATAGCTGGCGATCGCCTCAGCAAATCGGCCCAAGTCTTCCAATACTGTGCCCCGTTCATACCATGCTTCCCAAAAATCTCCTCGCGGCGCTAGGAGGCGATCGTAACATTCGATCGCCTCGACCAATGAGCCTGTGGCCGCCGCAGAAATTCCTTGACGGTACAGATCAAGTTCAATACTGGATAAAGGAACACGGCCCGTATCGATCATGACGACCACTCAGCGAAGTACTTTCTAGTTTGTATAACTACTGATGGTTTAGCATCTTTCTTACGAGATTTACATAATTTCTACATAATTTATTTCATTACTCAAGCTGAATAATTTACTAAAGTACAGTGAAATTACCAGGTTCATGATGAAATTTCCGTATTTTACCGTTCTTACAAAAATAATAGTCCTACAGAAATACAATGTTAGTCTGTCTTCATTGGCAATCCCTAAGTAAAGTGAGCCACCAGTGCAATCTATCTGCATAATAAATGGGCAGTTGGGACCATGAAGGATCGAAAGAAGGATGGTGAATCTGTTACGGTTTGGCGTTATTGGGATTATTTCAGTGTTGTGCTGCATTTTGATGGGTACCCCCGCAATTTTTGCTCAGAGTGAAGTAGACATATTGCAACAGCAGCGCCAACAGGTTCAGCAACAACGCCAGCAAGTTGAGCAACAACGCGATCAACTTAAAAAATTAGAGACTACCGCCGAAAAAGAACGATCGGGCCTACAAAAACGGCTGAAATCCACAGAAACAACTCTCCAATCGCAAGAAGTGGAACTGGATAAATCTACCAAGGCGCTAAGATCTCTCGAACAATCTCTGACGGAAACCGAAGCCAGTTACCGTCAACAGCAATTAGTCATGTTGGCTCGATTGCAATTTTTACAACGACAACGCGATCGGCAAGGGCTGTCACTCTTACTCAAAAGCCGTAATTTAAATGACCTGCTTGATAAACGCTATCGTCTAAAAAAACTGTTTGATTCCGATCGTAAATCCCTCGCGACACTTCAAGCCCAGACCACAAAGCTAAGTGCCCAGCGATCGCAAGTGGAGATGAAAAAAAATGAAATCTCCCTAATCATGCAGCAGCTTTTAGCACAGAAAAACGAGTTGAATGCCCAATCGTCCTATCAAAAAGAATTCATTAAACATCTCAAAACCAACCGCGAAGCCCTAGAGTCTGCCATTGTCCAGCTAGAACGCGACTCCACCAGTATCGGCCAGATCATCCGGCAGCGAAGCATTGGCGATAGTCGCGGCATCATCATCACAGGACGCGGGATCATGACGGTTCCGGTGGATGCGGAAATTACTAGCGGATTTGGCTATCGAATGCACCCAATTTTGGGCTATCAGAAATTCCATTCTGGTCTCGACTTTGGTTCAGACTCGGGCAGCACCATCCGATCGGCAGCGGCGGGAGTGGTCATTTATGCCCAGTGGTATGGCGGCTATGGCAACACGGTAATTGTGGACCATGGCAGTGGATTTACGACCTTGTACGGCCATACGGAGGGCTTCTATGTGGCAGAAGGTGCCACAGTCCAAAAGGGACAACCGATCGCGGCTGTGGGTTCCACCGGACTCTCCACCGGACCTCATTTACACTTTGAAGTCCGACAAAATGGGGAACCGATCGACCCAGTTCCATACCTATAAATGCCGATCAGTAGTTCTCCATTCAGAAGGAGTTTGCACCGTTTCAGCGATCGATTTATGATCGATTTATTAAAAAGATCAGATCCTTATTCCAATAGATCTGAGGAGATTTTCAACTCCACCAAATTCCTGAAGACAAAAACAATTTTTATTATTCTTTTTGTCTTTAGTCTGACCAAGTTATAAGCTAGAAAGATCTAATAGAAAAGCCTCGTCATTCTGATCATTATGCAAATCATTCGAGAGATTCCCTGGGCTTCCCTGCTTCTACTGTTAGGTGGATACACCGTATTTGGTCATTTTTTAGCGGATGTGACCAGTCCTCGCCTTGCCCTGATGATCGGTGCGGCGACGGCATTTGTGGCTGCACTCGTTTTCATGCATCCGTTAACCGGATTGGGAACGCTCATTCAAGGCCGTTTTAAATCAGATACATTGGTAATTTTGAGTTTGATTGTCTTCGCTGGATTCATCTCAATTTTGCTCAACTGGTTCAACTGGTTTATGCCTTTCTTTATGATTTTATCTTGTGAAGCCCTGGCCCGAATTGACCTGAAAGCCGCTCGTATTGGTGAATCAGCAACCTGCTTTTGGTTGACCTTTTCAGCTTGGTTAGGATTGGGATTGGGCTGGATTATTGGGGTTTGGGAATTGAGCTAATGGTTAGACTTGGAGTATCAGACTTGGACTAATAGTGAGACTTTGTTCTTTTTAAAAAAGTCGATCGAGTGGTGAACAAAAACGTCAACAGAAATAAACTCGATGACACCAAAACGATCGCAGGTCCAGAGGGTAAATTCAAATAATAACTAAGATAAATTCCCACCAGACTCGACACCATCCCAATTCCACTGCCCAGAAACATCATATGATGCAATTCCTGGGTGACTAAATAAGCCGTCAATGCGGGACCAATTAACAATGCAATCACCAATAATACGCCCACCACTTGCATACTCGTAATAATAGTCAAGGTAATTCCCATCATCATTCCTAAGTGCAGCCATTTAATCGGAAGGCCCACGGCTTCGGCACCTGTCGCATCAAAGGTATAATACAAAAGCTCTTTATAAAATAGATAAATTGCTCCTAAAACCAGCATTGCGATCGCCGCAGTGGCATAAATATCATTCAACGTAACCGTCAGAATATCGCCAAACAAAAAACGATCGAGATCTAACTTGTTTTTTAACAATGTAATTAACGTAACGCCGATCGCAAAGAATGTCGAAAATGTTAATGCCATCGCTGAATCAACTTTAACGCGGGATTGCGATCGAACCCAACTGACAAAAAACGATCCCAACATTGAAGAAACAAAGGCTCCAATGGACCGATCAACCCCAAAAAATGCAGCAATTGACAATCCTGGCAATACACAATGCGCCATCACATCGCCCATCAACGCCATCCGCTGCACAATTAAATAGGTGCCCACCACAGGACACAGAACCCCAATCATCATACTCACCCCGATCGCATTACGAATGAATTCAGATTGCAACGGTTCTATTAACATTGATATTAAGGTCGATATTAAGGTTGACCACATATTCAATCACTCCAAATCCCTAACAGAACAAATCATCATCCTTCCCATCGCCATGAAACGCATGGGTCCAAACCCGACCATAGGCAAGCCGAAGATTTTCGCGGGTCATCACTTCACGGGGCGTTCCCGATGCAATCAATTCACGATTCAGCAACAACAATCGATCGAGACTAGTTAATCCTTCCGCTAAATGAGTGCCCCATTCATGACTACTAATAATCAAAATTTTGCCTTCATTGCGCAACTCAGAAAACACCCGAAACAAAATATCTTCCGTCGTCGCATCAACGCCCGTAAAGGGTTCGTCAAATAGCAAAATCTCCGCATTCTGAGCCAACGCTCTCGCTAGAAAAACCCGCTGCTGTTGGCCACCTGACAAATTGCCAATTCGCCGATCGCGCAAATCCCAAATATTCACCCGCTCCATCGCCTGCTGAATTGCAGTATTAGTTGCCACGCTCGATCGGCGAAACCAACCCAACTGACGAGTCGCGGCTAACGAAACCACCGTCTGCACCGTCGCCGGATAATCCCAGTCAATCTGCGATCGTTGCGGCACATAAGCAACCTTTTCAAGCTGTTGATGCAGCGGACAAGTGCAATAGCGAACCTGGCCACCACTGACGGGCACCAAACCAAGCAACGCCTTCATCATGGTGCTCTTTCCAGCTCCATTCGGCCCCATGACTCCTACCATTTCTCCTGGCAAAATCTTGAAGCTAACTGGGTCCAATCCCTGACCGGATCCATAGTTGACAGAAACTTTTTGAACTTCTAGCATGAGAAACTACATGATAACGATTATCATTTTAGTCGAGTTTAGCGACAATTCCCCCACTAAGTCTGACTTTAATTTCGCACGATTAACTATTAGCAGAGAGTTTTATGAATTTCAAATATCTGAGCTTAGGTTTACTAGTACTAGGGTTAGCAGGATGTGGCGCGACTCCCACGACTTCAGGCAATGCAGAAAAGTCGGGCAATGCGGAGACCTCAAAATCAGCAGCCAACAAACCCGTTGTGGTTGCGAGCTACAGTGTTTTATGTGATCTCACCCAGCAAATCGCTCAAGAAACCGTTGATCTCAAGTGCCTCATGCCCGCTGGTCAAGATCCTCATATCTATCAGCCGACAACAGACGATCGCAAAGCCATTGATACTAGCCCTCTTGTTCTCTATGGTGGCTACGAATTTGAAGCCCAAGTAATCAAGCTAGTCAAAGCATCAGGCAACCCAGACACTAAAGTTGCAGTCCATGAAATCGCGGTCCCAAAACCTTTAATGGGTGAACCTGAACATGCTCCGGGTGAGGCGAAATCTGCGAAACCTGCTGAAAAAGAAGTCGATCCGCACGTTTGGCACAATGCAAAAAATGGGATTGCGATCGTGCAAGTGATTCAAGACAAACTCACAAAACTTGCCCCACAGAATTCTGCCCTATATGCCAAAAATGCAACGGCTCTGCGCGATCGGCTCACCAAAGTAGACGCTTGGATTCAGACCTCAATATCCACCATTCCCGCTGCATCTAAAAAGCTCGTCACTACTCACGATGCACTCTCCTATTATGGAGCAGCATATGGGTTGCCGATCGAAGGGGCATTACAAGGCATTAGCACCGACGAAAAACCAACGGCCTCTCGGGTCAAGGCGTTAGTCGATGAGATTAAAAAATCAACAGTTCCAACCATTTTTGCTGAAATCACCGTCAATCCGAAGCTGATTGAAACGGTGGCAAAAGAAGCAAACGTTAAATTAGCTAGCAAAGGTCTATTTGCCGATGGCTTAGGGGAAGCGGGTTCCGGGGCCGATCGTTATGACCAAATGCTGATCAGCAATACCACCACTATTGTTGAGGGTCTTGGCGGAACGCTCACGCCTGCACCTTAGTCATACATCAATGAAACCTTGACAGATAGGGCTTTTTCTACAATAATTTTAAGTTGGCAATTTACACCGCTCGGATCAGGTTTTTCTAAAGCAAACTATTTTAAATAATAGGGTTGCTACCTGTACGGCACTTATCGGAACTAATCAAAATGGCATACGCAATTATTGAGACGGGTGGAAAACAGATGCGGGTTGAGCCAGGTCGTTTTTACGACGTTGAGCGCTTGATCGGCGATCCTGAAACCCCTGTCACCATTGATAAAGTCTTTTTCTTCAGCGAAAATGACGATGTAACGATCGGCCAACCGCTAATCGTCGGCGCAACGGTTCAGGGCAAAATCCTGAAACAATACCGTGCCAAAAAGGTCATCGTCTACAAGATGCAGCCGAAGAAAAAGACCCGTAAAAAGCGTGGACACCGTCAAGAACAAACTCGTTTCTTGGTTGAGTCGATCACGATCGGCGACCAGACTTTCACGGCACCCACCGTTAGCGAATAGTTCACCCTAGAAACAGTTGTTGAGAGGATTTTTCCATGGCTTCTAAAAAAGGTACAGGTAGTACTAGGAACGGGCGCGATTCAAATTCCAAGCGCCTAGGTGTCAAAAAATATGGCGGTCAAGTTGTTAAAGCAGGCAACATTTTGATCCGTCAACGTGGCACCAAAGTCCATCCCGGCAACAATGTCGGTCGTGGCAGTGATGACACCTTGTTTGCATTGATTCCAGGAGTCGTAACCTTTGAACGTTATGGCAAGAATCGCAAAAAAATCAGTGTGTATCCGGCCGTAGCTGTAGCTGAAACTGTCGTCGCAGCGGCATAGCTTTAATCCTATTCCTCCTCCGCGAATTTGTTGAGGAGGAATGTTTTGGATAAATTATTGACTTTAGTTAAAAAGCTGTCCAAAATTCATTTTGTTTGCTATTGTTATTAAAGATTCATGCGGATATGGCGGAATTGGCAGACGCGCTAGGTTTAGGTTCTAGTTTCTTCGGAAGTGAAGGTTCAAGTCCTTTTATCCGCATTGTTTAATAAGAAGGATTCTTAATTTAGTTTAGGAGTCCTTCTTTGTTTTAACGAGTTATATTTGAATCAGCTATCTCGTTTGAATTCCCATGGCCTCTAAAGCAGATTTTCAAACTCAACTTAAAGACCTATATAAGATCAATAAAAACATCAGCGAACCACTTACTCGCGATGAGTGCGAAGCGTTGCTCTTGCTATTGGCCGAAAATCCCAGCGCGATAAAAATTGTTGAAGCCTTTGCCAATAAAAACAGCAGCCTTGGCAAAAATAATATGGTGTTGGGCGGGCAACGATCGCGGGCAGAGCGACGGTTTGAGACCTTGCAATCAGAATATGATGCCTTAGAAATTTCAATAGTAGATCTCGAAAGCAGAACCAACGTACTGAACCAACGCAAACTCCAGCTTGAAGCCGATCGGCAAGCCCTGAGTACAGAAATCGATCAGATTGCGACGCAGAATAAGGTCTTGAGTGAAAAAGTCGGAAAATTGAATGTGTTGACCGATGAACTGACGGACGCGAATGATCAGTTGAAAAAAGAGAATAAAGCACTTAAAAATATAGTGGATGCCATTCGGTTAAAACTCGCTAAAGATGTGAAACAACTCCTGAACTACGACGATAGCGAGATTCGTAAAGCGCTTGTGAAAGTTTTTAAGTCTACTTTGGGTTAAGTCATGATTCAGAAACAAATCAATCCAAAAAACAAATCCAAGTCGTCGCCCAGAACCCATCAAAAATTTACCTACCGCCAATTACAAGCCTTTAATAAACAATCCCGATCGCAGCTTCGGTCAGACGATCGGCAATGGTTGAAAGTAAACGGTTATAAGAATGTGGGTTGGGATTGTGCGATCGCGCTCTATGAAAAAATAATTGATTACAAGGCAAAATATGATCTAGAAGAGGAAAGTTTAGAAGATTTATTTCTGGAAGCCGATCGGATTGGGAATAAATACCAAACTCCAGAGGAGATTGCTGCCTTTCAAGCCGCCCTAACCATTGAAGTGAATGCCATAGCCGATTTGGTCGATCAACAATTCCCCGATACTACAACTGAATTTATTGATTATGGAACCTAATCCCAACGACGAAAAAACCCTAAAAGAGCTGTTTCAACAGGCCGATAAACTTGGAAATCGACGCTATCACAGACTGACACAGCAAGATTTTGACGATTATCGCAAATTTGATTACTGGCGATATTTTAATGGTCGAGGAGAATGCGGCACAACCTTGGAAAGTAAGGCATGGGTCAACGATCATTCTGACCGCCACTGCCCCCTCTGTGAACAATTGTTCTCCCAGCACGGCGGTAAAAGTATTGACCATAAACTCCCTCGATCGCAATATCCATGGCTTTCTATGGAATTCGAGAATCTATGGGTAATTTGTCGCGATTGCAATATTGAAAAAGCTGAAATGCATTGGTATCGCTACGAACAACATGTCTTATTAACCTATCCCGATCGCTATGAAAATGCCCGCCACGCCCGTCCGATCGCCCTGCTCAGATCCCTCGCTAACACCCTCATTAATAAATCCGAGACCTAGAGTAATGTCCCAATATCTCTTGGCTCCAGCGCACTAAATGTGATGCCCCTTCAATTATGAGTAAATAATGCCTACAGAATGTCCTTCTGTTTCTGTACCATTAGGATAGTTAACTTTGAATCCTCTCTTTCGGTGATGTTATGCCTCCTCGGTGGTCTCGTGTTCCAACCCGCAATGATCCAGATTTTCGTAGACTCGACGATCGGATGAGCTTCGCAACCCATGTGGCTGCGTTTACAGCGTTTAATTCCGGCATCTGGTTTTTCAAACTCCTGAAGCATTCAGATTCAACCTGGCCGCTTTGGGTGACGAGTCTTTGGGCCGCTGGATTTTTAGGCCATGGGATTTATGTATTTGTCATTGCAAAATATGAGGATCAAACTAGTGGAGAAACCTAGGAGAAACCTAAATGATTAACTCACCTCAAATGGATCAACTCGCGGCAGACATCGGCGATCGGGTCTACATCGACATTGCAAAATGGCACCTCTATTTAAAGGATGCCAAGCTTCATACGGGTTTAGCTACGTCATTTTTGCCCATGTGTGAGTCAGGTAAAATTGACGAAGCAGC
>JAYUEW010000339.1:0-9436 GCA_043739045.1 Synechococcales cyanobacterium | reverse complement strand
TAGCGTTTCCGACGATCGCATTAAATAGCGTTGACTTACCGACGTTAGGCAATCCGACAATTCCGGCTCTCAGCATGATGAAGTAGGGTTCGCGACTTGTATCGCATTTGGATGATGGCAGAACAATTAGACATCATACGCTAATCTGTCGTCCTAGTTCTGTCACTTAAGTCAGGCATTCTAGCTGGGCGATCGACTCCATCCTAGTATTGAATTCTTCCATTGTGACAAACTAGAATTTGTTTCGGTGGTTAGTGACAAATTTGGTTAGTAACGAATTGCGGATATCGCTCACGTCCATTGCGGGTGCTCTAGGCCCGGTTACTTCCGGTTACTCATAACACCGCATGTCTAGCGGCATTTTACAACCGCGCCCCGAACAAGCTCAATTAAGCAGTTGGAACAGGATTAACCCTTAGCTCCAACCTTACCGAATCGCCGCTCACGACTTTGGTAGTCACGTAAGGCAGCATGAAACTGTGTCCGATCGAAATCTGGCCACATGGTATCGGTGACATAAATTTCGGCATAGGCCATCTGCCACAATAGAAAATTGCTAATTCGCATTTCGCCACTGGTCCGAATTAATAAATCAGGATCACAAATACCAGTAGTGTATAAATTTCGCTCAAACACCGATTCGTCGATATCTTCAAGTGCGAGTGTTCCATCTTTTACGGCGGCGGCGATCGATCGGCAAGCCTGCAAAATTTCTTGACGGCCCCCGTAGTTTGTTGCGATCGTAAACCGAATGCCTGTGTTTTCACGAGTTGCCTCGACAGCCCGATCGATTTCTTCACGCAGCGAATCTGGCAACATTTCCAGATTTCCCACAAACCGAATCTGCACGTTCTCCTTCATCATCTCCCGTAATTCTTTTCTCAACACCCGCTCAAACAGCGCCATGAGAAACTCTACCTCTTCTGTTGGCCGCCCCCAATTTTCCGTAGAAAACGCATAGGCCGTTAGCGCCTCAATTCCCCAATCCCGACAACAGCGCAATAGATCCTTCAGGACATCCACACCCTTGCGATGGCCCATAATCCGAGGCATTGTCCGACGTTTTGCCCAGCGTCCATTGCCATCCATAATGACAGCCACATGACGAGGCATCCGCTCACGGAGAAGGTCTGAGGGAATTTCCTGAAGAAGTTGCTTTGCAGCCATAGGATCAGCCAGTCCTTGAAAATCAAATACTGAAAATTACTGATTGTAGGATGTACTGATTGTAGGATGGGCGAAAAAGCGCCGATCGGATCATTTCTTTCCTCAATTTCATTGAAATAGCAGACTTAATTTTTCGTCATATCAACAAACTATAAGATCTAAGTTTCAATCCCCCCTAGAGAATACAAGCTCTCGTTGCTAAATTCCGAACTTAAATCTTAGTTCCTACCTTAGAGCCAATTTTAGATCAAACGTTAGACATCACTTTGGAGACTGCCGGACTATTTTTTACATACCAGCGCCACGGCAATTCCATGCCCTGCGTTAACCCAATTCGCGTGGTCTGGACTAATTGCCGACTCTCCAAATCCAGACTCTGTTGCCAATCTGAGGTGCGATGCTCTAGCCACAATGGCCCACTGCCGTCCAGCTTGGTGCCATATAGCGCTTTATCGATTTGCATGACGCGACAGAGCTTGCCTGGTCCGGCTGCGACCCGATGTAATTTTTCTCTTGGCTTCGGTTTCCCCAGTTCATAATTCTCGGGCATCGTTTCCATATGTAACGCCCGAATCAGTACGGCACTGGCAAACTTATCCCGATCGGTGACAATGTTAACGCAGTAATACATCCCGTAGATTAAATACACGTAGGTATAGCCCGCTGGCCCGAACATAATCCAATTTCGATCGGTCTTTTTACGATAAGCATGACAGGCGGGATCGCCCTCTTGATAAGCCTCAGTCTCGATGATGGTGCCGCGTAACTGTTGGCCATTGGGTAATGTTCTGACCATCGTACAGCCGAGCAAATCTGGTGCAACGTCCAAAGCCGATCGTTCTAGCCAGCCCTGGTTGATGATAGGTGAAATAATTTTGGACATAAATCCTAGGACATTGAGGTTAATCGTACTGGTCTAGAATCTTTAATTATTCTTGCATTTAGCCAATCTCGGAGAGCATTTCGGTACGATCGATTGTGAGACAGCAAATATTGAAATATTGAAATTTTCAATTTAACCGTCTTAGTTCGACCTTCTCCCCTAACGGTGATTTCCATGGATGTAAAACAAATGCTAGTCATCATTGCTTGCATCTTTCCGATCGCCTGCCTCTTCTTTGGAACGAAGAATGGGTTTTACGACAGCGATGATTATCACGGCAATGGATCCGCTCACTAAAATCTCATAGATTAAAAATCTCATAGACTAGCAGGAATGCCGTTAGACTGGTGTTTCTGTTAAATCTTGGGCCGAGGCGCAATCAAAGTCCATGCTGCACTGCTTTTTCTACGGAACCGGGCAATCTGATGAAGGAATCTGCATCGAAGTCCAGATTGCTAACCATCGTATTTTGCTTGACTGCGGATTGCGCGACCTATCTCTTCTCCAAACCCTTGAACCGCCTGATTTGATTCTATGCAGTCATGCCGATCCAGACAATAGCCGATCGCTTCTGGTGTTGCACCAAAAATTTCCTGATGTCCCGATTTACAGCAGTACTGTCACCGCGAAATTAATCGGATTAGGTTCATCATTATCATCACCGCTGATCCAGACGTTGGAGTGGCGATCGCCCACTAAACTTTTGCCACACCTCACGGTGCAACTGTTCCCAGCGGGCCATTTACCGGGCGCAGCGATCGTCTTACTCACGGATACCCGCGACGATCGGCCTCACACACTTCTCTACGCCCCAGATTTATCACTCACCAATTCTCGCCTCACGGACGGACTGAAGCTAGAGGAACTACGGGGATTGTTTCCCGATGTTTTGCTTATTTCAGGCGCATATGGCACCGATCGTTATCCCCACCGTCGCCAACTTGAGACCCAATTGATGGAGATGATCGATCGGGCGCTAATCTCTGGCCAATCTGTATTTTTGCCTGTTCCAGCTTTGGGACTTGCTCAGGAAATCTTGATTTTGTTGCGTAGTCATCACTTGTTTTCAGGACGAAGCGTGATGGCGTGGGTGGATGATCCGATCGCGGATCAATGCGATCGTTATGAACAAATTATCCCTACTTTTCCAAGCAGCATCCAAAACTTCGCTCGCTATCAATCCTTATTTTTGGATTCCACAATTCGGCCTTGCATCCAGCGATTGACAAAGTGTCCCAATGCCTTTGCATCGGAGTCGGTGGCTCCAGAATTTGTCCCCGAGATCATGTTAGTCAGTGAACCCGAATCAGGCCAACCGTTGCCTGCTTTGGTCCAAATCCTAATGCAGCGTGGCGATTGGCTGCTGTTATTGTCCCAAACGAGCCGTCACCGATTTGAGATACCAGCGCTGCCAACAGACTCCTACACATTGCCCAACCACTGTGATGGCTCAACTCTGCCCCAGGTTATCCACACCCTGCGCCCTCAGCACGTTGTCTTCATTCACGGCACCCCGGAAAAACTTCTCCAGCTTGCTGAACTCGACGATCTCAACTCTCGCTATAAGCTACATATTCCATCGTCAGGCACTGGACTGGAGTTCCCGATCGCCGATTTCTTCAATGCACCTTCAGTTCCAGATGTTTCCTATGAAGGTGAACTGATCGAAACCGAAACTGAAATTCTAATCTCACTACCCAGAGACCTTACTGCCGATCCGAGGTGGAAAACCTTATCCGATCTCGGACTGATTCGCGCCCAATGGCAAGGCAATAGTTTGATAATTCGCGGGATCTCTCAGCGCGATCCCCGTCTCCCGTAAGCCGATTTTAAGGGAATCCGATCGCTTACTCAAAATCGATATGACTCTGCTTTAGTCTGGTATAATTCCTAAAGTTTTATTAAGGAATGTAATTATGTCTGAATGTCTAAGAGTTGGTCAAACTGCACCCGACTTTACTGCAACGGCGGTCATTGACCAAGAATTCAAGACTATCAACCTGTCTGATTATCGCGGCAAGTACACGGTTCTTTTCTTTTATCCGTTAGATTTCACTTTCGTCTGCCCGACTGAAATCACCGCATTCAGCGATCGTCATGCCGAATTTAAGGCTCTCAACACCGAAATTCTGGGCGTTTCTGTAGACAGTCAATTTTCACACCTCGCTTGGATTCAAAGCGATCGTAAAAGTGGTGGATTGGGCGACTTGAACTATCCATTAGTTGCTGACCTTAAGAAGACCATTAGCGAAGCCTACAATGTTTTGGATCCAGAAGAAGGTATTGCATTACGCGGCCTATTCATCATCGACAAGGATGGTGTCATTCAGCATTCAACTATCAATAATCTATCCTTCGGTCGTAGCGTTGACGAAACTCTTCGGGTCTTGCAAGCGATTCAGCACGTTCAAACACACCCCGATGAAGTTTGCCCAGCAGGTTGGCAGCCCGGAGACAAGACCATGAATCCGGACCCAGTTAGATCTAAAGACTTCTTTGCTGCCGTTTAGGATTGCAACTTAAAATTCATCAAAAAGCGATCGCCTGAACAGTTGGACGATCGCTTTTTTGTAGGTGGCTTCCAACAATTTCAGGCACACAATTCAACCGTCTTCGCCATCATCCATCCAATCGCCCATCTTACCCTTCATCACCTGCATGGATTGTTGTTCCGTCTTCCGAGAAACCTGTCGATATTTGGACTTAAGCCTTGGCTCATAGGTGACTTCACCTGCACTATTTGTTTTTTGCTTTAAGGCGGCATCTGGCGTAGACTGCCGCGCCTGCGAGGTTTGCAACACGAGCGCTTCCCCTAAAAAACGAAGATAAATCTCATAGCGCTCCCAATCTCCCCGAACGCGGCATCCTGGTTCTTGTTGGTGCAGACAGTCGGAAAACTGACAGATGCGTTTTTTTAACCGCGATCGGACCTCAGGAAAATAATTCATCAACTCACGGGGCGATGCATCCATATCGGGTTGATTAAATCCTGGTGTGTCGGCCAGTAGTCCACCTTTTGGCATCTCAAATAATTCCACATGCCGAGTGGTATGCCGACCGCGTTCTAGCTTTCCAGACACGGCTGATGTCCTTAGTTTTGCCGCAGGCACCAACATATTAATTAAGCTCGATTTTCCCACACCGGACGGCCCTGAAACAATGGTAACTCGCCCATCCAATCGATCGGCTAGATCCTCAATCCCCAGCCCCGTGTAAGAACTAATCATCACGGGATCGTAGCCCCAAGCTCTGAGCCGATCGCGCCATGCATCCCGATGAGGGGTGGGAACGAGATCACTTTTACTAAGACACAAACACACTTCAATGCCTGTAGATTCGGCTTTAACTAAAAAACGACTGAGTTGACTGATGTCTAATGCAGGTTTGGCCAACGCAAAGATCAATAAAATTTGATCTGCATTTGCGACTGGTGGCCGATCGAGCTGCGATCGACGCACTTCAACATGACAAATGGCCGCCCGACCACTCTCCCAATCCGGTTCCTCCACATGGACCCGATCGCCCACCATCACCTGCTGTCCAATTTTTTTTAGCCGACTACGACGGGTACAGAGGGGCAGTATTTGCATAGGCCGATCGCCCGATGCCTCCACTTGAACGTAGTAATAATTGGCTTGAATCGCAACTACAATGCCCACAAGCGGCTCATCGGTAGCGGTTTGGCAGGTTTGGGTTTGGTGGATGTGAATTTGGTCGGTAGAGTCCAGTGTCATGGACGTTGAACCCGCAACACAAAGTAAGTGCTGCGATCGTCCCGATTCTCATCAATGGATTGGATAATATACCCTTCCATCCGCAAACTATCCGGAACCTGCTCAATAGGTTCACCAGCATCCAGCCACACTTCCAATGTCTGACCGGGTGCCATCGTCTCAAGTTTTAGCTTCGTTCGTACGAAGTTAATCGGACAAGGCGTTCCCCGTAGATTCAAAGATGCGTCGGCTGGAATAGTATCCAAGGTTACGGTCATGAAATTGCATTCCCCCTATGTCTCAAAAGAATTTACCTAAAAAGCCTTCAACGCCACCTTTCCCGACCCGATCGCCGTGAATTTTAGCTAGTTTTTCTAATAGTTCCCGCTCTTCGGTCCCCACTTTTTTCGGAATATCAACCGTGACCGTCAGCAGATGATTCCCCCGACTAACGGCATTTCCTAACCGTGGGACGCCTTTGCTGTCTAGAGTCAACACCGTTCCAGGTTGAATGCCTGCTGGAATCTCAATTTCTTCGTCCCCATCGACAGTTCTCACCTCAAGACGAGACCCTAAAATGGCTTGTAAATAGCTAATTTTGACTTCAGACAGAATGTTTATGCCATCTCGCTGGAAATGAGAATCTTCATTCACAAAAAGATAAACATACAGATCGCCCGCTGGCCCACCGCGCATCCCGCTATCTCCCTCATTCGAGACCCGTAAACGCGTACCATTATCAACTCCAGCCGGAACGGTAATTTTCAGTTTTTTACTCTTTTGAACCTGTCCATTCCCGCCACAGTTCTCGCACTTGTCTTCAATAACTTGACCAACTCCAGCACAGGTTGGGCAACTGGCGACTTGGGTAAAACTGCCAAAGGGAGTCCGAGTCGCACGACGCACCTGTCCAGAACCAGAGCAGGTTGGGCAAGTCCGTGGGCGGGTTCCAGCTTTGGCTCCGCTACCTGAACAAACGCCGCAGCCTTCTAAGTGGCTAATTGCAATTTCGCGTTCTTTGCCAAAAATTGCATCTTGAAAATCAACTTTAAGATCCAAACGAAGATCGTCGCCACGTACAGGTCCGCCCCGCCGCCGACCTTGCTGTTGCTGCTGTTGTCCACCAAAGCCATTAAAGAAGCTTTCAAAAATGTCCGCGAATCCGCCCGCGTCGCTCGGATCTTGGTATCCACCGCCACCAAGTCCGGCTTCACCATACTGGTCATAGCGCGATCGGGTTTCGGGTTCAGACAAGACTTCATAGGCACGATTAATTTCTTTAAAGGTGTCCTCAGCGCCCGCGTCTTTGTTGACATCGGGGTGATATTTTCGCGCAAGACGACGGAATGCCTTCTTGACATCGTCTTGATCTGCGTTTCGAGCAACGCCAAGGGTTTCGTAATAATCACGCGCCATAGGATCAGGGGGGCTGGGGATTGGAAAGTATAGCTAAGTTGATCTATCAGGGTATCGAACAAAAATTCCCAGCGAAAGATCAGTTGAGGGACGGAAAACCGATCCGCATTGTACCAGTCTACTTTGAGTATTTGCTAGGAAATAACAATGTCGCCGATCGAACCATCCCCGATCGACCACTGAAGCTTAATCTATTGCCTCGTAGTCCGTTGTCACAGTTGCATCTTGATCAAAATCCTCGTCTCCGAATGGATTAGCAGATTTATTTCCGAAGGGATTCGGACCATCCCGAACGGTTTCATCTTGAGCCGTGTTCAAGTCCCCTAGGTCAAACGCAAAGGGATCCTTAGGGGGCAATGCCGTAGCAGGGTTAGCGGCTGGGGCTGGCGGACTGGGTGGTCTTGAGGGTGGGGCTGCTGCCGTTTGCGTAGGTGCCGCTGGACCTTTGTGATAGACCGCAGACCCAAAGGCATACAGCACCTGTTGCATTGACTCTAGTTGAAGATTTAATTCCTCGAGAGAGATTTTTGAATCACCGATCGACGCTCGCAGAACTGCAACTTTTGTCGCTGCTTCCAGCTTTAGATCTTCGCTTAGGGAATCACCATTGTCTCGAAGAATATTTTCATATTGGTACAAGATTGTTTCAGCCCCATTCTTGAGGGCAACCAACTCACGGCGCTGCTCATCCTCTTCACCAAATAGCTCGGCTTCCTTACGCATGCATTCAACTTCATCGACATTAAGTCCACCGCTGTTTGTGATCTCAATGCTTTGTTCGCTGCCCGTGCCTTTGTCTCGGGCCGACACTTTCAGAATTCCATCGGCATTAATTTCAAAGGAAACCTCAATCTGAGGAACTCCGCGAGGTGCCGGAGGAATGCCTGTAAGTTGGAACTTGCCAAGGCTTTTATTATCCCGGGCCATGGCTCGTTCCCCCTGAAGTGGGTGAATTTCGACAGACGTTTGGCCATCCGTTGCGGTAGAAAAGACCTGAGTTCTGCTGCTTGGGATAGTTGTGTTGCGCTCAATCACTTTCGTGAAGACTTCACCCAATGTTTCAATGCCCAAGGACAATGGGGTCACATCCAGCAACAACACGTTTTTAACTTCACCCCCCAAAACTCCGGCTTGGATGGCCGCACCTAAGGCAACAGCTTCATCTGGATTGACGGATCTATCTGGCGTTTTGCCATTACAGAAAACTTTGAGCGCTTCCTGAACAGCCGGGATCCGGGTTGACCCACCCACAAGAAGAATCCGATCGAGTTCATCTACCCCCATCCCTGCATCTTTTAGGGCTTGGGCCATGGGTTCTAGAGTTCCCTGCACTAGTTTCGCCACAAGTTCTTCAAACTTGACACGCTTCAACTCCACTTCTAAGTGCTTAGGCCCTGAAGCATCTGCTGTGATGAATGGCAGATTGATGGAAGTACTCATAGTGCCAGACAGCTCAATCTTGGCGCGTTCAGCTGCTTCTCGCAGGCGCTGTAGGGCCATTTTGTCACTGGATAGGTCAATACCCTCCTTCTGCTTGAAAGTGTCACTCAGCCAGCGAACAATTGCCGCATCGAAATCATCTCCGCCGAGATGGTTGTTTCCGGAGGTCGCTTTTACTTCAAAAACGCCATCACCTAGTTGAAGAATTGAGACATCGAAGGTTCCGCCACCCAAGTCAAACACTAAGATAATCTGCTCTTGATCTTGTTTGTCCATCCCATAGGCTAGGGCAGCAGCCGTTGGCTCGTTGATGATGCGCAAGACTTCAAGACCCGCGATTGTTCCGGCATCTTTGGTGGCTTGACGCTGGGCATCGCTGAAATAAGCTGGAACCGTGATGACGGCTTGAGTAACCGTTTCGCCGAGATAATTCTCTGCATCCTGCTTTAGCTTTTGCAGCACCATCGCCGAAATTTCTTGTGGCGTATAGTTTTTACCGCGAATGCCTACGTCCACCGTCGCATCCCGACCTTGGACACAGTTGTAAGGGACGCGAGTTCGCTCTTCACCCGTGTCTTCCCAACGCCGTCCAATAAATCGCTTAATGCTAAAAACAGTATTTTCGGCATTGGTGACCGCCTGACGTTTGGCCAGTTGCCCGACAAGCCGATCGCCCGCCTTCCCAAAACCAACAATACTGGGCGTTGTCCGTCCACCCTCCGAATTGGCAATCACCGTGGCTTGCCCGCCCTCAAGGACCGCAACACAGCTGTTGGTGGTGCCCAAATCAATACCAATAACTTTTCCCATAATAATT
>JAYUEW010000338.1:0-11697 GCA_043739045.1 Synechococcales cyanobacterium | reverse complement strand
GTCAAGGCTGTGTTTTTGGTCCCGGCTTAACGGATTTGTATAGCCGATCGGGAGAACCGGGCCATGAAGAACGAGAGACTTTAGAATCATTACTTGAATCTGCTATTTCTGGCGGATTTACTAATCTCAATCTCCTGCCCAACACTACTCCCCCCTTAGACAATTCAGGTCAACTGACTTCGATGCGGCATAGGACGAATACTCTGTCGGCGATTGGTCCCAACGTTCAATTCTGGGGCGCACTCACGCTCAATACCGCAGGCCAGCAATTGTGTGAATTCAGAGAACTAGAACCCCACGTCACAGGCTTTTCAGACGGAAAACCTGCACCTGCCGCCCTGATGTTGCGGCGAATACTGGACTACCTGCAACCCCTCGGCAAACCCATTATGCTGTGGCCCTGTGACGTAGATCTCACGGGTAACGGTACCATTCGTGACGGCGTAAATGCCCTGAAATTTGGCTTACCCGGTATTCCATCCAGTGCCGAGGCGGTTCCGATCGCGATGATTCTAGAGCTACTGCGGGAAATCCAGGCTCCTGTTCATCTCATGCGAATCTCGACGACCCGCGCGGTGGAACTGATTGCTGCGGCCAAATCTGAGGGCTTACCTGTCACCGCTAGCGTCACTTGGCAACATCTTCTGTATGACACCAGCGATCTCCAGAACTATGATCCAAATCTTCGACTTTTATCACCACTGGGCAACCCGATCGATCGGATTTCTCTACTTCAAGCCATTAAATCTGGCGTAATAGATGCGATCGCAATAGACCATAGCGGCTATACCTACGAGGAAAAAACCGTTGCATTTGGAGAAACAATTCCCGGTGCGATCGGGTTGGAATTTGCGCTAGCTGAACTTTGGAATGCTTTAGTTAAATCTGAAACATTAACAGCCCTAGAACTTTGGCGCAGCCTCAGCCAACGGCCTATGAGCTGTTTGAATCAAACTCTACAATCAATCCAATCGGATAACAAACAGTCTTTGATTCTATTCAACCCACATGAACATTGGTCGGTGACTGAACAAACTTTAAACAGCCGATCGCATAATACTCATCTTTTGAATCAAACTATTCAAGGTAAAGTAATCAAAACTTGGTGTCAGTAGAAACATAATCTCGATCGCACTCTAAACAGACGATCAAGTATTGTGCTATTTTCAGCATCTCAATTATTTTAATTTTAACGATCGTCCTCGCCAAGTCCAGCCCCAGCCCGTTTCGGTTTTGACCCAAGAGGCCAGGGCAATAGCCGCTATAACCAGTCCGCCGATCCCACTCAGCCACCAATAATTCGCAGAAAGATTCATCACCTTATTGACTCGCTGGCGGATTTGCCATTGCGGAATCAAAAGAACAATAGACGCGATCGCGAGTAATCCTAAACACCAAATCTGTAGATTATTTCCTGTTGAATAAGCCGTCATCAAGGGATCCGCCGACAAAGGGTCAGATGCGATCGCCTGCCACAAATTATTTGTCGTTAATCCCACATTCAACCAAGGCAATGTAAAGACTAAGAATGCGATCGTGGCTGAATATAATGTTGCTTTTGTATTTCGCCGAGATCCTAGATGCCAATTTTTAGTCCAACCTTCCCACAGCGCCCCGAAGGTTCGATACATTCGCAATAGTGCTAAATCGCCGAGATAGCCAAAGTGTAAGGAGAGTCCCGCACCCTGAATCGCCCGCGCCAATTCCACGTCTTCCACAATTTCCGATCGCAACGCCCGATGTCCGCCAACCCGATCGTAAGCACTGCGGCGAAACAACATAAATGGACCCACGGCAAACATACTGTCATTTTGCGCATCAGCAATCTCAGCGGGCTGAAACGCCAAGGCAAACATACTGGCGACAATAGGTTGAGCAATCCACTCGCCCAGACAGCCGCAAACGATGGTCGGCCAGCCCGTTAGTAAATCCCACTGATTGGTCTTAGCGGCCACCACAGCAGTCTCAATTGCGCCCGGTTTAAGCTGTACATCAGCATCAATGAACAATACATAGTCGCCTGTCGCCCGATCCATCGCCTGCGCACAAGCCCAATTCTTGCCCATCCAAACTTCACCCGTGGGCCGATCGCCTCCCTGGATAATCTGCAATCGATCGTCACCTTCTTGATCAAGTTTTGTCAAAATATCCCAAGTGCGATCGCTGGATTGATCGTCTACAACCCAAACAGAAAGATGCTTTGAGGATAGAGTTGTGCTGTTTAAGACCGATCGGACACAGGCTTCAATATTGTCAGCTTCGTTATAAGCCGGAATCATCACATCCACTCGATCGGCAAAATTAGGCGGGAGAGACGATCGCATCAAGCGATATTTGGATGCATTTTGCACGACAGGAATTAATCGTCCCGCAAAAACTGAACTAACAAAGCCACCGATCGTCACCAGTCCTGCACTTAAGGCAACCATTACCCAACCGAAGATCTCGCTCCCCATTGCCCGTTCCTGTTTGAAGATCAAGTCTGGTATTGTTACATAATACTTAGACATAGATCTGGCAAGTTACCTTGGCGTTTCCTGTAAGAAAAGTACTTTTTTGATTTCAAAATTTTCAGATAGTTCGTCATCTCTTTTCTCAGACGTTTAGCAGAGCGGTTATAACAATGCCTCGTATACTTATTATTGACGATGATCCCGCGATCGCCGAGTTGGTTGCGGTCAACCTAGAGATGGCAGGTTATGAGGTCAGTCTCGCGGCGGATGGCATTAAAGGACAGGCAATGGCCTTGCAAATGCAGCCTGATTTAGTCATGCTCGATTTGATGTTGCCGCGTGTGGATGGCTTTACGGTGTGTCAACGACTACGACGCGATGAGCGCACAGGTGAAATCCCTATTTTGATGTTGACGGCATTGAGCCAGACCGAAAATAAGGTCGAGGGTTTCAATGCTGGGGCCGATGATTATATGACTAAACCGTTCGAGGTGGAAGAATTATTAGTTCGGGTGCGAGCGCTCTTGAGGCGAACCGATCGAATTCCCCAAGCGGCCAAACATACTGAGATTCTAAATCATGGTCCCATGACCCTAGTGCCAGAACGGTTTGAGGCAATCTGGTTCAACCGCACCGTTAAGCTGACCCATTTAGAATTTGAGTTATTACATTGTTTGCTTCAACGCCATGGCCAAACAGTGTCACCGAGCGAAATTCTCCGAGAGGTGTGGGGCTACGATCCTGATGATGACATTGAGACCATTCGAGTCCATGTCCGTCACCTGCGAACTAAACTGGAACCGGAACCCCGCCATCCGCAATACATTAAAACCGTTTACGGCGCGGGTTATTGTCTCGAACTGCCTGCCACAGATGCGATGCAACCCCCGATCGCTGGTTAGTTAACATTAAAAATAAATGACAAAAAGTGGGCGACTCATTAAGTTGAATCGCCCACTTTCATATCACGCAATTAAACCTGAACTTAGAGCCTAGGGCGCAAGTGCATTCCCACGGATCAGGCTACCGATCGTCTTCGCAGTAATCTTCAACTGAGTGAATGGATTTGCCGGAACAACACGTTTGTAGAGATAGCTATCGAACGTCAGCTTCTGAACATCAATGTCACTACACATTTCCACAAACGCTTCACGAGTTGCGTCGCTGCGGTAGAACACACGCTGGAGAATATCCAACACCAAATAGGTGATGCCGTATTCCTTATCCCAACGCTTAATGTAGACCTTTAGATCTGCTTCAGTCGGGATTCTAGCGCCATTTTCAGAAAATTCAACGATCGCTTCCGCACACATGCGAGCCGATTTCGCTGCAAAATAGATGCCTTCACCAGACGACTTGGTGACCGTTCCTGCCGCATCACCCACTAAAGCAACCCGACCGACAACCCGACGCGGTCTTGGATGTTCAGGAATAGGATGAGCTTCAACGCGAATAATCTTACCGCCGCGTAGCTTTTCTGCTGCACGAGTCCGAATTCCGGCTTGGAGTTTCTTGATCTGGGCTTGGTTCGGCTTCATGGTCCCAGTTCCAACGGCAACGTGGTCGTGTTTTGGAAACACCCAAGCATAGAAGTCCGTGGATACGTCGTCTCCGACATACATCTCAGCCAAATCATCGTAATACGCCATCTTGTCAGGTGGCAGCATGATCCGTTCTTGGAACGCGATCGCATAGTTGTAGTCACCCGCATCAATTGCCTTGGCAACCCGCGAGTTTGCGCCATCCGCACCTACCACTAGATCCACAACCAGCTTCTTATCCACGCCCTCAATTCCATTGGAATGATCCGCGTAATGGAGGGTGTAAGACCCAGTACTTGTGGTGGGTAGCTCCAATTTATACATGGTGCCATTAATCAGCTTTGCACCTAATGATGCAGCCCGAGTCCGCAAGAATTCATCAAATACTTCACGACGGACCATACCAATGTATTCGTCCTTCTTCAGCGTTTGACCGATATCCACCTCAACATCTGAAGGCGAAATCATCTTCATCCGTCGAACTTTACGATCGATGATGCTTTCCGGCAAATCAAATTCTTGCACCATACAAAGTGGAATCGCACCACCGCAGGGTTTCACATTGTCTAACTTACGTTCAATTAAGAACGTCTCAATCCCAGCCTTTGCCAAGACTTCCGCCGCACAGGATCCAGCCGGACCTCCACCAACAACAGCTACGCGTAGTGCCAAAGCCCTATCTCCAAATAACGTCTAGAACTTACAAATGCGATCGTAGCATGGAGAATTTGGTCGCTGAGTCGGTCTAATACAAAGTTGAAACAGAGCTTAACATGAGACACGGAAAGCACTGAAAGCCGCGTCAGAGCAAAAAGCTCCGAAAATTTTAACAATTGAATAATCCCTGAAGAACTACGCTCCTTAAATTAAGTTTCTTTACTAGGACATGTGGGATACATTCAGACTCATTGTTTTAAGAGTATCTATCTGCTAATGGAAGATGACAAGCCATCACTTCCGTAAATTTTCAACAAGATTGAGCAGTTTGTGGCGATTTTTCCGGATTCTGTAAAGTTAAAGTGAAGAGTGGGTAACCATTTAAAAAATTCCGTATATTTACTGGATTTGAGCATTAATCAACTGACCGCTATGGTTATTCAGGGAAATAAATTCCTCTACATAATTTTAGGCAACCAATTATGAATGCAACTCTACAAATCATCTACCGATTTAGCATTTTAGTCCCGATCGGGTTCTGTGCATCTGAGGTCATTAGTATGGTGGTCCCTGCCTCCGTCAAAGCACCTGCGATCGCCGAAACCACGGCCTTTGGATCGCCGAAAGATATTTTCGTGCCCCAACCTAATCATCCGCCTCTGTTCACACGAGGTTCGGGAACGCGCTAGGAATCCGAGTTTGTAATAGATACAGGCTAGTACTGTAAAGCAGTGATACAAGTGATACAGATGTATATCGTCCGTATATCATCAATAGATCAGTCTAAGCTTTAGAGTAAATAAGGCGATGATGATTCAGATGATGCGTAAGAGGCGATTTGATGACGGTGAATCCGCAGGACTATGCCAATATCGATTTGGCTCCCCTAATTGACCATTCTCTACTAAGTCCCAGTGCGATCGGATTGCAGGTAGAGCAGTTTTGCAATGAAGCGGACTTGCGTGGGTTTGCCGCAGTCTGTGTCCCGCCTTGTCATGTCAAAAAAGCCGTTGAACTATTGCATAATAAAAAGCCAAGGGTCTGCACGGTGATTGGGTTTCCGACGGGATTTTCAACAAGTGCAACTAAGTTGTATGAAGCGCTTGAAGCGGCAGAATTTGGGGCGACAGAATTGGATATGGTGATCAATATTGGTTGGCTCAAAGAAGGCCGATCGGACGATGTGCATCGAGAAATCGCTCAAATTTGTGAGGAAACGGGATGCACGATTAAGGCAATTTTGGAGATGGCGCTGCTGACGGATGGGGAAAAGCGTCTGGCGGCAGAGCTAGCGATGGATGCAGGAGCAGCCTTTTTGAAAACCAGCACGGGTTGGGTTGGCGGGGCAACGGTCGAAGATGTGCGAATTTTGAAGGAAATTAGTCGCGATCGGGTTGGCATTAAGGCATCTGGAGGCATTCGGACCCTGGAAAAAGCCATGGAATTAGTACTGGCCGGGGCGACTCGGATTGGAACGTCTCGCGGGATGGAATTGCTGAAGGCTCAGAGTGGGCGATAAGTACGCGATAAGTGGGCGACAATTCAGTAGACGAGAATTCTCGAAAACTCTATGAACAATATTCTATGCCAGACATCTTAACAATACTCCGGACACTTTTAGGCGGCTATAATGCCGTAGAATTTCGTAGTTAGGATGGGCTTTAATCAAGGTTGGCGAAAGGTCTAACTGGTCAATAAAGGTCTCCAGAAGGGGGATATTGAGTGCTCAAATCCGTCGAAAAGAGGAGGACCTGCTGAGCTTTTTTACCCTCAGGGCTGTTTACGAGCAGCGCCAGTCGGATCTTTAGCTTCCACGTTCGGTGCCAAACCACGAGGGTATAGAGTTCCACGCCGAATTTCACGTCCGTTAAACCGGGTGAATCGACTCACGTCGCTAAATTGGAGAGTCATGACGCTTTGAGTCCACTTTAGGTGGACTTCGTTTGTGTAGCTGCGGTTTCAACCGCCAAGCTCCCGAGTTGCAGAGTTTGAATTTGGAATTGCTGCTGAATAGCATAAGCATCATGCACCTCTGGAATTTCGACCGACACAAAGGCGGCATTGAATTTCCCCGCTTTCAACCCTTTTTTAGGTTGACGGTGGTAAGTCTTCTCATGGCGGTTGCTATATCGACTGAGATTCATAAAGTTGGTTTGCGGACTTGCCCCATTTTAGTGAGGATTGTGTGTACAATGTCTTCCATCATCTATCTATCCTGTGCTGTTATGGTTAATAATCAACCTAACGGATGGACACCTTCCTTATATATTTTTCTCCCTTAGAAATGTCAAGGGTACTGTTAGATGATGATTAATAAGCCTCTTGTTTCTGTTATTATTATTTTCTTGAATGCTGGAAAATATTTTTTTGAAGAGGCGATCGCTAGTGTTTTTGCCCAGAGCTATGATAATTGGGAACTGTTATTTGTCGATGATGGCTCAACCGACATCAGCACTGCGATCGCTCAACACTATGCACAGCAATATCCCGATCGTGTGCGCTATCTAGAGCATGAGGGCCATCAAAACCAAGGCATGAGTGCTTCTCGCAACCTCGGCATCCAGCATGCCAAAGGCGAATATATTGCATTGCTCGATGCCGATGATATTTGGTTGCCGGAAAAACTAGCAAGACGGGTTGATATTCTGGAAACACATCTTGAGGCTGGCATGGTCTATGGCTCAACCCTCATGTGGCACAGTTGGACAGGCAACCCAGAAGATCAGCACCGCGATCGCCAGCGCTCCTTGGGAGTTCAGCCTGATACTCTGGTCCAACCACCAACTCTCCTTGCTCTTGTTTTACAGCGCAAAGCTGAAATGCCGGCAACTTGTGGTGTTCTGATGCGACGGAAAGTGGTTGAAGAAGTCGACGGATTTGTAAACTCCTTCCGAGGCATGTATGAGGATCAAGCTTTCTTTAGCAAGGTCTTGCTCAAAACACCTGTGTTTGTCGAAAGTGGCTGTTGGGATCGATATCGGCAACATACTAAAAGCTCCTGTTATGTTGCCGAAACTCAAGGACGGTACCACCATCTACGGCCCAACTCTGCCGAGCACAATTTCTTGAACTGGTTAGAAGCTTATTTTTTGGAGCAAAGCATTACCCATAGTGAGGTGAGACAAGCACTGAACTCAGCGCTATTTCCCCACCGCCATCCTAACTTGTATCACTGGTCACAACGAAATCAATATCTTCAATATCTTAAGGGACGTATGAAAGAACTCATAAAATCGCTCGCTCGGCAGGTCATTCCTCCTGCTCTCCGAAGCCGCCTACAGGCTGAATATTGTCCTCCTGTAGGCAAGACTCAATTCGGCAACCTGCGACGGCTAACTCCCATTAGTCAGGAGTTTGGTTATGATAGAGGGCTGCCAATTGACCGTTACTATGTTGAAAACTTTCTTGCCCGTCAAGCGGATGATATTCAAGGGCGGGCGCTGGAAATTGGCGATAATTTCTATACGAAAAGATTCGGTGGCGATCGCGTTACCCACAGCGATGTTCTCCACGTCAAAGAAGGTAACCCCGACGCCACGATCGTAGGTGATCTAACCAATGCCGATAATATTCCGTCTAATACGTTTGACTGCCTTGTTCTGACGCAAACGCTTCAATTTATCTACGATCTACGATCTGCGCTCAAGACAATCTACCGCATATTGAAGCCCGGTGGCGTTGCACTCGTTACATTTCCGGGTATTAGTCAGATCGCGATCGATGAATGGAAGGATTACTGGTGCTGGAGTTTGACGGCGATCTCTGCCCAAAAACTCTTTTCAGAAGCCTTTCCAACTGCAAACTTTCAGATCGAGGTTTATGGAAATGTGTTAGCCGCCACGTCCTTTCTTCAAGGGTTGGCATCTGAAGAATTACATCCAGAAGAGCTAGATTACTATGATCCTAGCTATCCCGTTTTAATCACAGTCCGGGCTGTCAAGCCTAAGGTGTGCTCATGAAGATACCTAGACTAGGTCGGTTACGGCAAGCAACTCGACGAGTCCGCAACTGGATCGCTCCCGGTGGATTGATCCTACTCTATCATCGGATTGCAGAGGTGCCTACCGATCCCTTTAACCTGTGCGTTACCCCCCATCACTTTGCTGAACATCTCGCTGTCTTGCAAGAACTTTACCACCCAAAGTCACTGCAGCAAGTGGTACAGACAATTCATGCAGGCAAGCAACCCAACCGCGCCGTGGCCGTGACCTTCGACGATGGTTATGCCGATAATCTCTGGAACGCAAAGCCGCTACTAGAGCGCTATGAGGTACCTGCGACGGTGTTTGTCACGACGGGCCACCTTGAGCAGAAACGTGAATTTTGGTGGGATGACCTCGATCGCCTGCTGTTACAACCCGGCAGATTACCGAATTGCCTTGACCTTAATATTGATGGCAAAGCGTATCACTGGGAATTAGGCGAAGCCTCCGATTACAACGATACTGACTATCAGCGTCATCACACCTGGAATTGGTATGTTCCAGAGCAGGCCGATCCGGGTCCACGTCAGCGTCTGTATCGCGCACTTTATCAGATGCTCTATCCCTTGGCGCTCGATCACCGCCAAACACTTTTAGATGAATTGGTAGCCTGGGCTGGGGTTACAGTGGAAGGTCGCTCAACCTATCGCTCTCTTACTCCCACAGAAGTCAGTAACATCGGTCAAGGGGGACTAATCGAGGTGGGTGCACATACTGTAAACCATCCATTTCTTGCCACCCTATCAATAGATTCACAGTGGCAAGAAATCCAGCAAAGTAAAGCTGAACTAGAAGCATGGATAGGCCGCCCTGTCCGGAGCTTTGCCTATCCACATGGTAACTACGCTCCCCAAACAATAGACCTCGTTCGCAACGCAGGATTTGCCTATGCCTGCTCCACCGTTGAGAATAGAGTTTGGCAGCAAGCTAACTGCTTTCAACTACCGCGCGTTGTTGTTGAAAATTGCGATGGGGAGACGTTTGCTCGATGGTTATCAAACTGGTTTCATAATTAGATAGAAATACTGAGATAGCCATGTTAAATACTAAGGTCATGGTAAATCCCCTGATGTTTCTGAAAAGATAATTGTCGGAGTATGTAGAATTAACCCATTACGTAAAATTTAAAGTCATGCATTTTTTGATTACTGGCGGGGCAGGGTTTATCGGCTCTCATATTGTAGAGCAGCTTTTATTGGAAGGTCACAAGGTCACAGTAGTGGATAATCTCGTGACGGGCAATTTACAAAATTTCCCCAGGCATTCTGAGTTGAACTTCATCCAAAAAGATATTGGCGCTTGCCAGCCTAGCGATTTTACGCAACCGATCGATGGCATTGCTCATTTAGCCGCAACGCCTTCTGTCACAGAGTCTTGGATCAACCCCTTAGAGTCCCATCACAACAACCTGTCCACCATGATTGCAGTGCTCCTACTTTGCAAAACCTTAAATATTCCCAGGCTAGTGTTTGCTAGTTCGGCTGCGATATATGGCAATACGAACCAACTATCAGTTTCAGAGAACCACCCAACCTGCCCTATTTCTCCCTATGGATTACAAAAACTTGTCAGTGAGCAATATGCGAACTTGTTCGCACAGCAATTAGGTTTATCATTTGTTGCACTACGCCTGTTTAATGTATTTGGACCGCGTCAGTCGCCCAATTCAGCCTATTCTGGTGTGATTTCTATTTTTACATCGTCAATGCAAGAAAACTTACCGCTTAAAGTTTATGGTGATGGCACACAAACAAGAGATTTTGTTTATGTCAAAGATGTTGCTATTGCTTTCACAAAAGCTCTGACGGTTTCGCTGGCGAGTGGTTCTTGCCTAACTTGCAATGTTGGCACTGGTCAAGGCACCTCATTGCTTCGACTGATCGACATTCTGAAAGCTTGCTTTCCAAACTGGAATGCGGGCATTAACTTTACAACCGCCCGCACGGGAGATATTCAACATTCCAAAGCAGATATTACCGAAATCTCTTCAATACTTCGCTTTGAACCTCAATGGTCAGTTGAATTTGGCATCAACCGATTGGTAGAATCATTAGTTAATTCCCATGATAAAATTATAAACTTGCTAACATCAAGTTCTTAGAAAATAGGAAGTAATATTGAATGCAAACTTAGAGAATTTCCTCTGAGAATGATCGCGCTTTAAAGTACATGAAGCAATTAGATGGGCTTCGTGCAGGACTATTAGAGTATAGTTCACAGCCAATAATTGCAATATTTTCGGCAATGGCAACTTTTATGCTGGCGACACTTTCATGGTTTTTTTTGTAAAAATCGGTTAATAACTTCAAAAGATTCTTTCAATCAATACTCCGGACACTTTTAGGCGGCTATGATGCCGTAGAATTTCGCAGTTAGGATGGGCTTTAATCAAGGTTGGCGAAAGGTCTAACTGGTCAATAAAGGTCTCCAGAAGCGGGGTATTGAGTGCTCGTCGTTTGACGTTATTCATCGAAAAGACAAAGGAATCGGTGCCCAAATGTTGTAGTCGCGCTTCTCGTTTGGACGGGTTGAGCGCCATGAAGCTCGTATTAAAATGAAAATTTAAGGACAGTTCATCTCTCGCTTGACAATCACTTAATCCGGTACATTGCTTGGCATCGCGAAATAGAAATTCGATTTGAAATCTCAGTTTGTAGAACTTCAATCGTTTATCGGCACTTAGGTTCCTGTCCACCGCTAAATACCGAACCCGTTCTGGAAGATTGCCTCGGTTCTTCTGAACCTGCATCAGATAGTGCTCTGTCCGAGTGACCAGCGGATAGAGGCTCTGACTGTCGGTCTGGGAGGCATGAATAGCATAGGCATTTCCGTCACCGTATCGACCACTGCCAGTAAAGAGATCTCCAATCCCCGTTCCACCCGACCATGACTCCCGTTATAAAAGCGATCTAAGCCAAAGGTCTGTTTGCCACTTTTTGGCGTAGACGACGCATCCAGCAACCCTATCACAAAAATACCTCGGTATGCGGGAAGCCCAGCGTCTTTAGACCTGGGAGGGAAGCGACTCGCGGGACTTCAGTCCCCTTGTTCTGCCAGGAGTTC
>JAYUEW010000337.1:0-12672 GCA_043739045.1 Synechococcales cyanobacterium | reverse complement strand
AAGGAACAGGCCACTAAATTTACGCTTAAGTTTACGCTTTGGTAAAAATCTTCCCATCCTTAACCGTTACGGCATAGCTCGCGAGAGGTTTATCGGCTGGGCCTTTCAGCACTTTGCCACTATCATCAAAACTGGCTCCATGACAAGGACAGACGAATTGCTTGGTTTCAGCATTCCATGGTGTGATGCAACCTTTGTGAGTGCAGGTTGGATTCACGGCGACAATCGACTCTGGCTTTGATGGATTACCGCTAATCGCAAAGGGTTTGCCATCAATTTTGCCTTCAAAAGGAACCCCAGGTTTTAAATCTGTCAGCGAGGCAATAGGACGCATGGCGGCACCGTCTTCAGGCAATATACCGGGAACGGGTAAGGCGCTGGGTGCAGGGTTAGTTGTCACACTGGAGGAACAAGCAGCAAGCGCAACGGGCAATGAAGTCGCAAGTAAACCAGCCCCAGCCCAAGTCATAAATTCACGACGATTCATAATTCAAGTCTCTCTAGATCAATAGTGATTACTCAGGCGGGGATAGACGAAGTGAAATCGCCTATGAATAATTGAATGAGTACATCCCAAATATTATGTCCCTGTGTGCGCAAGAGTGCATCCCAAATATTATGTCCCTGTTTGTGCAAGGTTGATAAATATCTACGAACCCACCCGATATCCTCTATTTCAATTTCCTTATCCGAATATCCCATTCTGCTTGATTATTATCAAAAGGAAGGTTGAAGTTATGGATGAATCGTAAAACCGAATCTTGGTGGGACTTCAATCGGTCTAATAAGTTTTTTGGTTTACTCTGCTTTTCACGACCTTCAGATTTTTTGGCATTCTCTAGTATGAGACTGTGCAAAATTTTGTGAAACCTACTATACTGTAATGCAAGTAAGCACTTACATTATTTCATTGCTTTAAAAAGAGGTTTTCATTGAACCAGCGCACCGCTCAAACGCGCGATCGATTACTCAAAGCGGCAGTTGAGGTGTTTTCCAGCGCCGGAATTGCCGGAGCAACCACCCGTGAGATTGCGCGGGTAGCGGGGGTTAACGAAGTGACATTATTTCGCCACTTCCAGAGCAAAGAGCAGCTATTAAGTGCAGTGGCCGAGCACATCACGACAGCTCAAGCAACGGTATTCGCCGATCAATCAGAATGGACCGAGGATCTAACAACAGCTTTAGGTCGCTACGCTCGGTTCCATGACGAGATTTTGGAAGAATATTCAGCCTTGATACGAATGTTTATTGGGGAGGCCGATCGACATCCTAATGAAGCACTGCAAGTCTTACCGCAGTATTTCATGCCGCTACGGGTCAAGTTGATTGATTATCTCCAAGGCTGCATTACTCAAGGCCGCGTGCGTGCTGATCTGGATTTGCTCTTAGCGGTTGATCAATTCACGGGGATGCTGCTCGCCGGGATGTTGCGTCGCTGTGTAATTCCGGTCGATCGCGGATATGGGCGCGATCGCTATGTCGAAAGCTGTGTCGATTTATTTGTACAGCATATTCAGGTCAGACATGATCGGGCTTAAATTTTCGGGCTTAAATTTTTGGCTTATTCCCAACGAGTGTTTCATTTAGATATCGGAAAATACCATGAAAAAAAATCAATTACTTGATCCATCAGTGCGCTCAATCAGGACTCAATCAGACCCGGCAATAGACGTGGTGGACTCTCTTTCTAAAGAGAGCGAGGCTTTAGTTGAGTTGTCGCCATCCAATCAATCACCATCTGATCAATCAGTAGCCGATCCGTCCCCATCTGATCAATCAGTAGTCGATCCGTCACCATCACCTTTAGCGAAGCAACGACTACCGTTAATTTTCGGTGGATTGATCTTGGTGATTGTGGGAGCGGTATTTGGTGGGCGTTGGTGGCAGTTTCAGCAAACTCATGCTGAGACGGATAATGCCCAAATTCAAGGCCATCTCTCCCCGATCGCGGCCCGCATTTCCGCAACCGTCCAGAAGGTGTTAGTCAAAGAAGGGGATCATGTAGAAGCGGGACAGGCTTTAGTCATTCTGGAAGATCAAGATCTGAGTCTGAAGGTGCAGATGGCCCAAGCCCAACTCGCTAACGCCAAAGCTCAACTAGCGGGTGCCCAGGACACAGTGCGCATCACGAACCAAACCACCCCCACACAAGTCGCGCAGTCTCAGGCCAAACTCGCCGCAAGCATGGCTGGGATTAATGCAGCCGAAGCTGGTGTTGCCCAAGCCGAGGCCCAGATCGCGACCCGTCAGGCCGCCATCACCCAAGCTCAAACCGCACTCACCAAAGCCGCAGCGGATTATCGTCGCTACAATTCCCTTTACAGAGAGGGGGCCGTCTCAGCACAGCAAAATGATACCGCCCGCGCAGCCTATGAGAACGCCCAAGCTAGTTTGGTCGCATCAACTCAGATCGTCCAGGAATCTGAAGCCGGATTAGTCACCGCCAAAGCCCAACTGCAAACCAGCCAAGCTAATGCCAATGCCGCGAGTGGGCAAGTCAAGGAAACCCAAATTTCGGGGCAAAACGTGACGGTGCAGCAATCTCAACAAAAGCAAGCCCAAGCCCAGATTGCCCAGGCTGAAGCGACCTTAGCGCTTGCCAAACAGCAAATTACCTACACTGTGATCAAAGCACCCGTCACTGGTGATGTTGGTCAACTGACGGCTCAAGTGGGTCAGAAGATTCAAACGGGTCAGCCGTTGCTGTCGATCGTGCCCCTACAGACCGATACGGTATATGTCGAAGCCAATTTTAAAGAAACAGCCTTAGGCCGACTAAAAGTAGGAAATCTTGCCACCGTTAAAGTCGATGCTTATCCCAATGAAACCTTTGTCGCCCACGTGGCCGGGATTAGTCCTGCGACGGGATCGAGTTATGCCTTGCTACCGCCGGATAATGCCACGGGGAATTTCAATAAAGTGGTGCAGTGGGTTCCGGTGCGGCTGGTGTTTGATCCGCAGGCTGATCCACGGCATAAGCTCCGCCCTGGTCTTAACGTGTCTGTGAGTGTTGAGACCCTCCGTGTTGATACGGCAAGTGTTGAGGCAATCGATAAACCGCCGAGCATACCATCAGCATCCACGCTTAAACCGTAGGCATCTTTATGGCGACTAATACAGCTTTAGGACGATCGGATACAGGTTATGTGCAGGGTCCATTGAAATGGGCGATCGCCTTTACTGCGGCCTTGGGCGCAATGCTAGAGGTGATTGACACCAGTATTGTGAATGTGGCGTTAACCGATATTCAGGCAACCTTAGGGGCCACGGTGAGCGAAGTCGGCTGGGTCGTAACGGGTTATGCGATCGCGAACGTCGTGCTGATTCCGCTATCGGCTTGGTTAGGCGATTTCTTTGGTAAAAAGAGTTACTTTGTATTTTCATTGATTGGCTTTACCTTGGCCTCAATGTTGTGTGGTTTTTCGGCAAACCTTCAGATGTTGGTGGTGGCGCGGATTCTCCAAGGGCTTTGTGGGGGGGGATTGCTGGCGAAGGCTCAATCGATTTTGTTTGAAACATTTTCCCCAGCAGAACAGGGATTAGCCCAAGCGGTATTTGGGGTGGGGGTGATTGCTGGACCTGCGATCGGACCGACCTTAGGCGGATATTTAACCGATGGGTTGGGCTGGCGGTGGATTTTCTTTGTGAATTTACCGGTCGGCATCTTAGCGGTGGCCATGGCCTTGATATTTTTGCAACCCGATGTCAAACAGCTATCATCCGCTACGACTCGATCGGTGAGTCAGCAGCCTGTTGATTGGTGGGGGATTGTTCTGCTCGTGGTGGCGGTTGGCAGTTTGCAAACGCTTTTGGAAGAGGGGCAAAAAGAGGATTGGTGGCAATCAAATTTTATTATCACATTGACCATTAGCAGCGTTCTGGGCTTGGGTTTATTTATTTGGCGTGAATTACGAATAAAGTATCCGGCAGTGGACTTACGGGTATTGCGATATCGTTCTTTGGCGGCGGGGAGTTTGTACTCTGGAATATTAGGAATGGGTTTGTATGGGGCATTGTTTGTTGTCCCGTTATTTACCCAAAGTGTGTTGGGATTTTCGGCCACCCAAACAGGATTATTGTTAGCACCAGGGGCATTGTCTTCAGCGATCGTGATGGTGTTGCTGGGAAAAATATCGGGTAAAGTCGATCCACGAGTATTAATTGCGATCGGGGCGATCGGGACATCCCTGGTAATGTTTGATTTATCCCGAATTACTTCTGAATCAGGCGTAGATGACTTATTCTGGCCGCTTGTTTTGCGAGGCGGGGTCACGGTATTCATGTTTTTGCCCTTAAGTTTAGCGACCTTGGGGAATTTGCCAAAGCAGGATATTCCAGCGGGTTCAGGGTTTTATAACTTGACCCGGCAACTGGGGGGCAGTATTGGAATTGCTATTTTGACCACATTACTGGTGCAACGTGAGGCGTTTCATCGAGCCATACTTTTAAGTAAGTTGACCGTCTATGATCCCGTAACAACCCAGCGAATCAGTGCATTAACGCAGGGTTTTCAGCAACATGGAGCGGATGCGGCGACCGCTTATCGACAAGCCTTGGACGCACTACAGCATAGCGTCGCACTCCAAGCAGCAATTTTATCCTATGCCGATATCTTCCGCTTTGTTGGGATGATTTTTCTAGTTTCCTTACCACTCCTATTCTTTTTAGGTAAAGGCGGCAGAACAAAACCACCGATCGGTCATTAAGCATGAGTGGCGTTAGGAGAAAGGAGATTAGATTAACGATCGATATTCTGAATACATTTGCTTAATGTGTTCGTGGGCGTGAAGACTATTATAGTTTTTCCCGTAACTACTCAGACACTAGGCGTAGTTTGGAGATGCCTAAAAGGTTCTCAACAAGGCTCGAAACTGCTACGATCGAATCCCTAGCCTAGTAGTTTTGAGACTCTCGTCATGTTTCACATTTGTAGAACACTCAGTTTACCCTTGAATGAGATTGAGATTAGTGCCATCCGATCGCAGGGGGCAGGCGGACAAAATGTGAATAAGGTGGCGAGTGCGATTCATTTACGGTTTGATATTAAAGCGTCATCCTTGCCCGATCGGTATAAGGAACGATTGCTTAATTTGCGCGATCGACGAATTACCAATGATGGAATAATCGTTCTAAAATCTCAAGAACATCGTAGCCAAGAACGCAATCGGGCTGAGGCATTGAATCGTTTACGAGCATTGATTTTGAGTGTGGCGATCGTGGCATTACCTCGGAAATTAACGAAGCCAAGTCGCGGGCAAGAACGACGACGCTTAGAAGACAAAAAACACCGATCGGACGTTAAAGCCTTACGAAAACCAGTTGAAGAATAGATTGTTTTAAAGATGTTTCAGAACGGTACTTTTGAAGCTAAGTTCAACCATTTTCCCTCATACCAAATTGAACAATGCGTCGCATGGAGATGAAGTCTGGTCTGGGATTGGAGGATCTGGGGTTGAGTGCCATAGAGACGATCGCCCAAAATAGGATTATTCAGTCCGTTTAGATCAGCGCAATGGACTCGGAGTTGATGGGTGCGACCTGTTAAAGGAATTAATTCAACGCGCGATTCTAAGGGATTGAGTAGATTGAATTTTGTTATGGCAGATTTACCCTTACTCAAATTAACCGATTGATAGGGACCATCGCTTGGATCACCCCAAAGGGGAAGTTCTATTGTTCCGGAAACCGGATTGCATGGATTTTCTAGAATTGCTTCGTAGATTTTTTTGACGCGGTGCTGTGCAAATTGTTGTTGAAGGGTTTGGTGGGTGAGGAGATCTTTCGCAAACAATAGAATTCCAGAGGTATCTTGATCCAAGCGATGAAGGGCCGTGATCGTATCATAGGTCTGCTTTAAATATCTCAAAACACTCTCTTGCCGATCGCTGGTTCTACCCGGTACTGAAAGAAGTCCAGCGGGTTTATCGATCGCGATAAGATGATCGTCTTCATAAAGGATCGTCAACGGTGTAGCAAGTGGGCGCAGTGGACAATTCTGTATATGGTTCTGAAGTTGTTTAGATAGAATTTGACGTTCTTGCTTAATTTCTTGAATCCGCCGATCGGCATCAAGAAGCCTAGTTACTAGGGGTGCTAAGGTTTGGTCTCGAGCATATTTAAAGTTACGCCGATCGAGACCTTCCTGTTGACTTTCCTGATTGAGTTGAAGAGTTAAATCGTTTTTTGGGGATTGCGATCGGGATAAATCTCTAATTTGTTTATTTATTTTCTGTTGTTTTTGAAGATCTTGCCATTGTTTTAAAAACGCTTGAGATAGATCTTCTAAACATTGGCGTTCTGGCAAACATCGAAGAACTATTAACTCTTGCTTTAACACCTCAAGCTCTTGTAATACTCGCTGTTCATCTACAATAGAATTCATTAAATCTACGATCGTTTTTATAGAATTTTTATAGAACCTGTTTGACATCGTAAAGTATACTAGAGCGAGTCTCAAAAAGTCACGAACTCCAGCGCTATGGCTTATTCCAGTAGTTTAACCGATGAAGAATGGGAAATTCTTGAACCACTCCTGTCAGAAGTGTTGCCTCCTAAGAAACAAACCAGACCTCCGGCTTGGACCAAACGACAACTAATTGATGGCGTTCTCTACCAACTCAAAAACGGCTGTAACTGGCAAGACTTACCCAAAGACTTACCGCCCTATTCAACTGTCTACTGGCACTACAAACAATGGCGGGCGGCAGGTTCGATTGAAAAACTAATGACTCTTCTTCATCAAGACGTTCGCGAGCAGGCTCAAAAAAAGAAAATGGACGGCATTAATGATTGTTGATTCCCAAGCGGTCAAAAATACCTGCATTGTAAGTGCTGCGTCAAAAGGCTTTTGTAAACACAAGGCAACGAATGGAATAAAGAGGCATCTCGCTGTTGATACGCTACACAATGAGTTTGAGTTCTTGTAGTTTCAGCGCAACTTGGTAGGTAAGATATTGCCCTAACGCTGCATAGAATCTAGTAATTTGTGAAACATTAACGAAGCTTTTGATTTCGATCGCAATTTTTCACCCTCCTTTTCAGCAGCAACTAACGGCTCAGCGGCCAAGCCAATCTGCATGTTTACTTAACTAACTCATGATACAAATCCTGACGTGACATGGAAGCCTACTTTTGGTTTTGTCATATGAAACGAAATCTGGAGCAAGTAAATTACTTGACATTACTCCAGAAATCAATTTCATCTAGGCACTAAAGTACTTCGCCGCAGGATGGTAAATCACGAACGCTGTCGTGGATTGTTCAGGATATAGTTGTTCACTTTCATCCATTGTCAACCCAATCCGATCGGTTCCCATGATTTCCAACTGTTTGAACTGCTCAGAAACCAAGGGACAAGCCGGATAGCCGAAACTATAGCGAGACCCTTGATAGCGTTGGGCTAGCATATCGCGGATATTGTCTGGTTCCAAATCACCATACCCCAATTCACGACGAATTTTTGCATGGCCCCATTCTGCGATCGCCTCCGCAATCTGAACCGCCATTCCATTGAAATAGAGATATTCAGTATAGTTATCGCCCGCAAAGAGTTCCTGCGCTTTCTCAGTGGCAATGTGGCCTGCTGTCACCGCTTGCATTGGTAGTACATCAAATGTGTCTTCCTCGATCGGACGAATGAAATCCGAAATACAAAGACGACGCATTGACTTTTGACGCGGGAATGTCCAAGTGACGAACGGTGTCGCAGTTTTGGGAGTCAAGCCTTGTTCAATTACCGACGGGTCGTAAACATGAACCGAATTACCCTCCGCCGCACAGGGATAGTAGCCATAAACCAAAGTTGGCTCTACCCATTTCTCCGATCGAATCGCTTCTTTCCACCGATCCAAAACTGGATAAACCTTTGCCGCCAAGAATGCATCATATTCTTCACGGGTTTGATTTTGCGGTTTGCGGAATTGCCATTGACCTGCAATTAAGGCTTGAAGATCCATATGCCAAAAGAGTTCTTCAATCGGTAAGGATTCAAACGTGAGAATCCTACAGCCCCAGAAGGGTGGGGTTGGGCGCGGAATGTTGATGTCTACCGCTTCCGATCGCACCAAATCAATCGCCACAGGTTCATCGGGCTTTTCTTCTTTGGGTGGGCCATTGAGTTCAAGTTCTGCCTGTTCGATCGCTTTGCGGCCCTTTTGGTTGAATGCTACATATTCACCGAGGAATCCCTGATCATCTTTCCATTGATCCGACTTCTTGGCCGGCATGAAGCGATCCATAAAGATCAAATCAGCAAATGCGTCTTTGCCGTAAATCACTTGTCCGTTATAAGCCTCTTGACAATCGCCATAAACAAACTTAGGAGTCAGAGCCGCACCACCGAGAATCACCGGGATGCTAATACCCCGATCATTAAATACATTCAAATTCTCCTTCATGAATGCTGTAGATTTCACCAGCAATCCACTCATCGCAATACAATCTGGTTTGTGCGCTTCATAGGCATCCACGATCGCATCTACCGATTGTTTGATTCCTAGATTAATTACCTTATAGCCATTGTTGGTCAAAATAATATCAACCAAGTTTTTACCAATGTCATGCACATCGCCCTTCACGGTGGCAATCAAAAACTTGCCTTTACCCGAATCGTCCTGCCCTTCAACCTTTTCCATGAGTGGCTCTAGGAAAGCAACCGCAGATTTCATGGTTTCAGCAGATTGCAATACAAAGGGAAGTTGCATTTGACCCGAACCAAACAACACGCCGACAACTTTCATCCCATCCAATAAGAATGTATTAATAATTGCTAGCGGTTCATGACCTTCTGCCAAAGCAATTTTCAACGCATCATCAAGGCCGATTCGTTCTCCGTCAATAATATGTTGTTTCAATCGTTGGTCAATCGGCAAATCCGCCAAACTCGTAGTCGATCGCGCATCTTTTGCACTCACGCCTTCAAACAGCTTGGTTAATTCTGTCAATGGATCATAAGTACAGATGCCATCATTGTTGAATTCACGCCGATCGTAAATCAGATCCAAACACACTTTTTGATGCTCTTCAGAGATCTTAGCGAGGGGCAGGATTTTGGCGGCAGAGACGATCGCGCCATCCATTCCGACTTGAATCGCTTCATGTAAAAACATTGAATTTAATGTAATTCGAGTGGCTTGATTTAACCCAAACGAAACATTAGATACGCCCAGCATAAAGTGAACACCAGGGAGCGTTTCACGAATCATCCGAATTGAATCGATCGTCGCTTTCGCATTCTCACGGTCTTCTTCAATTCCAGTCGAAATCGGCAATGCTAACGTATCAAAGAACAATTCATGGGCCGGAATACCAAACTCAAGCGCCGCCCGATAGGCCCGCTGTGCAATTTGGAATTTCTTTTCTGCCGTCCGCGCCATGCCCTCTTCATCGATCGTCCCAATCACAACCCCCGCGCCATATTCTTTTGCGAGTTCTAGCACCTTGAAAAATCGCTCGTCGCCATCTTCATAGTTAGTCGAATTGAGAATACATTTTCCACCGACTACCTTAAGTCCAGCTTCCATTTTTTCCCATTCCGTCGAATCCAACATCAACGGCAACGTAGAACTTGTTACTAAGCGCGATGCCAGTTCTTTCATATCGCTTTCACCATTGCGCCCGACATAATCCACGTTCACGTCAAGAATATGTGCCCCTTCTTTGACTTGGGATTTGGCGATAGAAACCAATCCGTCCCAATCTTCTTCATTCAGCAAATCCCGAACCTTCTTCGAGCCGCTGGCATTCAACCGCTCTCCCACGATTAAGAATGAATTATCTTGCTCATAAGGCTGTGATCCATAAATCGAGGCCGCAGATGGAATATACTTCATCGCCGGACGGATGGTATTACTCGCGCCATTCAACAGCAACGACGGACGAATTTCCCGCGCCTTTGGAGTCATTTCGGTCGCAAGTTCAGCTAGTGCTTTAATGTGCGAGGGACGAGTTCCGCAACAGCCGCCGATTACTTGTACTCCTAAATCTTCAATGAATCGATGTAGCGCAATTCGCATTTCCATCGGAGTCAATTTGTAATGTGCGTGACCACCAATGTTTTCGGGCAATCCTGCATTTGGAATACAAGAAATAACAAAGGGTGCATTTTCAGTCAAATATTTAATATGCTCCGCCATCCGATCGGGTCCAGTCGCACAATTCAAGCCCAAAATATCGATCGGATAGGGTTCCAAAATCGCCAATACCCCAGAAATGTCCGTTCCCACCAGCATCGTGCCCTGAACTTCCATCGTGACGGAAACCATTAACGGCAGGCGAGATCCTTTTTTGGTGAACACCACTTCGATCGCATTCAATGCAGCTTTTATTTGCAATACGTCTTGACAGGTCTCGACTAAGAACAAATCAATGCCGCCATCAAATAGTCCTTCGGCTTGAACAATAAATGATTCCTTTAACTCGTCGTAACCAATGTGTCCCAACGTTGGCAGCTTAGTTCCGGGACCGATCGAACCCGCCACAAACCGAGGTTTTTCGGGCGTTGAGTATTCATCTGCACAGAGTCGAGCAAGCTGGGCCGATCGTTTACTCAAGTCATAGGCCATATCTTGCAAATCATATTCCACCAACACCAACGGGCTACTGCCGAAGCTATCAGTTTCAATGACATCAGCTCCAGCGGCCAAGAACTCCCGATGAACTTTTGCGATCGCCTCTGGCTTTGTATGGATTAAATATTCATTACAGCCTTCATAGTCTGCTCCGCCGAAGTCTTCAGCGGTCAAATCCTGAGACTGAATGTTTGTCCCCATAGCGCCATCAAAAACTAAGACGGGGCGTTCAGGGCTGTGAAGACGTTCAAGGAAAAGGCTTTTCATAGGAGAGACCACAGACGCGACTGCGCTTTGAATAGGGTAAGGGTTAGCAGATTGAGGATTAGGCGATCGGACAGTCGATCAATAATTTCACAGACTTCTCTTTACACATCAAGTAGAGGTATTTTCTGAGAAAAGAACGTTCAGAAGATTGCAGAAACTACATAGTCTCAATATAATCCCTATCTTAGTTTGACACATTCCCTCTTGTGGGCAAAGTCCAATGCTACAAAGGCAAGAAAATAAGAGTGTAGGGGAATGTCTTGAATGCAACAAAACCGCCTCCAGAATTCCAGAGACGGCTTGTTATTTTTCGTTGGTTCAGGACACTGTAAACCATACCCCTACAACGATCGGACCTGCATTATTGACTAGCAATAATAATCGACAGTGATCAATCAATTACATCATGCCGCCCATGCCACCCATACCGCCCATGCCACCCATACCACCCATTCCACCCATGTCTCCGCCACCGCCGCCAGCAGATTTAGGCTCAGGCTTCTCGACAACTAGAGCTTCGGTAGTAAGAACCATGGATGCGATCGATGCTGCATCTTGCAGACCAGAACGGACAACCTTTGCGGGGTCAATCACGCCTGTTTCGATCAGGTTTTCGTAGGTATCGGTGAGTGCGTTGTAGCCCATGGGGTAAGCCATTGCTTGGACTTTCTCAACGACAACAGATCCTTCAACGCCTGCATTATCTGCAATTTGCTTCAGGGGAGCCGTCAGAGAACGCACAACGATATCTACACCGATTTGCTCATCTACGTCAGTCAAGCTTGCTTTGACTGCGGCCAATGTTGGGACGAGGTGGGCCAGAGTTGCGCCGCCGCCTGCAACGGTTCCTTCAGCCACGGCTGCTTTGGTTGCATTCAAGGCATCTTCAATGCGAAGTTTGCGATCCTTAAGTTCAGTTTCAGTCGCAGCCCCAACCTTGATGACTGCAACGCCGCCCGCCAATTTAGCAATCCGCTCAGAAAGCTTCTCTTTGTCGTACTCCGAATCAGTAGCGTTCAATTCACGACGCAGTTGTTCGACACGTTTTTGGACGTTAGCCGCGTTGGTGATGTCAGCGACGATCGTGGTCGAGTCCTTGGTGATCATGACCTTGCGCGCTTTACCCAACATTTCTAGGGTTGCGGTATCCAAGCTCAAGCCCATGTCTTCAGAAATCACCTGACCATCAGTCAAAACAGCGATGTCTTGCAGCATCGATTTACGGCGCTCACCAAAGCCGGGAGCCTTGATTGCTGCGACGTTCAACACACCACGCAAACGGTTGACGACCAGAGTTGTCAAAGCTTCACCGTCGATGTCTTCAGCGATGACGAGCAATGCTTGACCCGCACGGGCGACTTTTTCAAGAATAGGAACCAAGTCCTGGATGGAGCTGATTTTCTTGTCGGTCAAGAGGATCGACATGTTTTCATACTCAGCCACCAAACGCTCAACGTCGGTCACAAAATAGGGTGACATGTAACCCCGATCGATCCGCATTCCTTCCATGACTTCGATTTCGGTATCGAAGGATTTGGATTCTTCAACGGTAATAACGCCGTCTTCACCCACTTTGGCCATGGCTTGAGCAATCATGCCACCAATTTCTTCGTCGTTTCCGGCGGAAATAGTCGCAACTTGGGCGATCGAATTTCCTTCAACAGGCTTGGCGATCGCAGCGATTTCTTCGACCAATTTCGCAACGGCTTTCTCGATTCCGCGCTTAAGGGCGATTGGATTGGATCCAGCAGCGACATTCTTCATGCCTTCGCGGATAATGGCTTGGGCTAACACAGTAGCGGTTGTGGTGCCGTCGCCTGCAACGTCATTAGTTTTG
>JAYUEW010000336.1:0-3376 GCA_043739045.1 Synechococcales cyanobacterium | reverse complement strand
GCCTTATCTCGACGAATATGTTGTTCTCTAGTTTGCAAAGACAATCGTAATGCGCGTTCACCACGAGTATCACGGGAAACCCCAATCAATCGTCCCGGCATTTGACGTTTGTATACATCTTTGGTTGCAAAGTACGCCGCGTGAGGACCGCCATACCCAAACGGCACGCCAAATCGTTGCGTATTCCCCACAGCAATATCTGCGCCCCATTCTCCCGGAGGTTTCAACAAGGTTAATGCCAAAATATCCGCAACGGCTGTGACTAAGGCACCGGATGCGTGGGCACGATCGCAGAATCCTTTATAGTCCGCAATAGAACCATCGGTCGCCGGATAGGAAATCAATGCGCCAAATACAGAGGTCGCTGCAAAATCAAAGGTTTCGGCATTACCAACAATGATTTCAATCTCCAAGGGAATTGCGCGGGTTCTCACCACATCGATCGTCTGCGGATGGCAGTTTTCCGCCACAAAAAACGCATTTGATTTCGTCTTCGTCACGCCATAACACAATGACATCGCTTCTGCCGCCGCCGTGCCTTCATCCAACAGCGACGCATTAGAAATCTCCATTCCCGTCAAATCCATCACCATCGTCTGAAAGTTCAGCAATGCTTCTAGACGACCTTGAGAAATCTCCGGTTGATACGGCGTGTATTGAGTATACCAAGCCGGATTTTCTAAAATATTGCGCAAAATCACAGGCGGCGTAATGCAATTGCTGTAGCCCATGCCGATGAACGATCGGAATACTTTATTCTTACTCGCGATCGCTTTTAAATCCGCCAACGCCTCATATTCCGATCGGGCCGCCTCAATTCGTAAGGGCCGTTTCAGCCGAATTACATCCGGGACCGTTGCGCTAATAAATTCTTCCAACGAGCTATAACCCAACAGCAAGGCCATCTTATCCACATCAATAGCGCGAGGTCCATTGTGACGGGACTCAAACCGATCGGGATGGGGAAACTGGACAGACTGCATAGGAATTGAGGCACTGGGCGGCGAACTCATCTCAAAATCAGTCGATTCCGACGTTTCCCAGGACGTAACGAGGGAAGAAAGGGGTTCAGACATGACTTAAAAACCTCAAGAAACCAGGACATACTGGACAGCACGAAATTGAAACGCATTTCATCCGACGATGAGAACGAAATATCAAAATTCAGATTTAGATCGTTACACATTATAACAATTATGCACGGTGTGAAATGGTGTCTTGTATGGCAACGATGAACTTTACTCCATTTCTCCGTATATTTAAGGAGAAGATTTGGAACGATCACGATCGATCGATCGTAGGTCGGAACAAAATCTAAGACAATAGAAACAATTTGCCGCAGGAAATTTCGTCATGCACCTAAAAACTCGTCTATTCCTCGCCTCACTTCCCATTTTACCGATCGTTCTTCTCAGCACTTCGGCCCAAGCGTTCTCAGAGGCCCACCTCTACCGTGCCAATTTGACGAGTGCAAAGCTGGCAGATGTCAAACTCATGGATGACAAATTGACCAATGCCCGTGGACCTCGATCGATCGCCCTCAAATCTACCGACAATCCACCACCCGATCTTCTAGCCTTCCGTCTTAAACAGAGGGAAGCACTACAGTTGGTCGGTACTCTGAACCGCGCCCAACAGGCTTATTACTTAGAAAACGATCGGTTCACAACCAGCATCGAAGCTACAGGTATGGGCATCAAACCCGATACTGAAGACTACCGTTATCGTCTCTTTGTCGCGCCCGATCGCTATCCTGCGGCCATGCAAGTAGCCTTACCAAAAACCTCCGATCTCGTAACATTTCTAGGACTGGTTTACGCCACAAAATTAGACGGACAATCAGCCACGATCGCAATCCTCTGCGTTAGTGAAAAACCTGGAACCCCCATGCCCCTCTGGAGCGCGATCGACTACAAAAATCCTAAAAAAGGAGAGCCGATCGCCTGCCCATTCGGATTCACTCTCGTCAAGTAATTTTTCCATCACTTAATCCCTCTTGCTCAGACCCCTCACCGTAAAATGACGGATAAACCTCACGACCCCTCTAAAGGTAATTTTTTCTTAAAAGTTACTCCATCACGCACCCCTGAAATGTAACTGAAATGTAATCAAAAATGTAACTGAAATGTAATCAAAATGCGGTGCTAACGTGAGTTCGGCTGATTCTTGCTTGAGCAACCTTCTATAGAAACGATCGAATCATCATCGCTCAAAAAAATAATATAAAGCACTAAAGTCCTCTCTAGAATAGGATTTCAGCCATTTCGCTTACGCACAATAGCGCAATTTGTTCCGTAAAATTACATAAAACAGTCCTAGCACCCCAGAAAGACTCCCGTATATAAACCATGGTTCAAACATCTCCCAAAACTGAGAATGAACCCAACGGTGATTGAGAGACTTACAAATGCTTGCAACTCAAACGACTAGCAATATCAGGACTCGCGGTATGGAACTCCTAGCTGCCTACCATCAAAAGCCCACAATTAGACTACGCAATCAACTCGTTCAAATGAACGTGGGTCTAGTCCGCAAAATCGCCCATCGCATCAGCCATCAATGTGCTGAACCCTACGAAGACCTGGAACAAATCGGCTACCTTGGACTCATCCGGGCGATCGAACGCTTCGACCCAAATCAGGGATGTGCCTTCAGTTCCTTCGCAGTGCCTTATATCCGGGGTGAAATGCTCCATTTCCTTCGCGATCGAGCTGGTACTGTTAAGATCCCCCGCCGTTGGCAACAAATTAACAAAGAAGGCCAACGAGTCCGTGAAACTCTGTCCAATGAGTTAGGTCGTCAACCCACAGATGACGAAGTGGCCCTTGAAATCGGTGTCACCGTCCAAGAATGGCGTGATAGCAAATTGGCCGCCAAAAACCGCTTGCCCCTCAGTCTAGACGCAACAATTTGTCAACAACTTGATTCCCCCATGACCTTGGGTGACACCATCCCTGATGCTCGCTACCAAGAGCTACAAGGTCTAGAGGAAGATCGCCAACAGCTTCAAAGAGCGCTCAATCAGCTTGAAGAAAAAACTCGTCAAGCGATCGAGTACGTCTTCTTACATGGCCTTTCCCGTAAAGAAGTAGCGGAACGTATTGGTGTCAGCCCGATGACCGTCACTCGTCGCATCCATCGTGGTGTTCAGCAAATGATGGTAACCCTCAAGCCTCAAATGGCGCAAACTGACCTATAGTCTAGCCATCATCGGGTTATGAATAGAACAAGTTGTTCAAACAAGCGTTTTGGATAAGTTGTTTGTAAGTCTGCAAAATATCACAAAAATACCTCGGTATGCGGGAAGCCCAGCGTCTTTAGACCTGGGAGGGAAGCGACTCGCGGGACTTCAGTCCCCTTGTTCTGCCAGGAGTTC
>JAYUEW010000335.1:0-6611 GCA_043739045.1 Synechococcales cyanobacterium | reverse complement strand
CACGTCCTGCACGGCTTTAAGCTGATCGGGCGTGGGTTGGTAGGGGAATGAATCTTCCATTTCCTGTTGCCACGGCGTATCTTGTGGATAGGAAAATCCCACTTGTTGGGCGCGGTTGGCATAGAGTTGTAGTAGATCAACAGCCACTTTTTTGATAGCTTTTTTGACTTTGCTTTTGGTCTTTTCCCAAGCTTTGCTAGACATTCTATTTAATTCAGGCTTCTTCTCACCCACAGCCCTAAATCGTGACAGTGAACCAACTTGATCTGCCGCGACTCTGAGCGTTCCATCCGCATATTGCAAGACCAAATATTCTCGCGTTTGATTATTTAAGGTCAGACTTTCGAGTTTTAGAAATTTACCAATGCCGTGAGTTTTGTGGGCAACATAATCATTCGGTTGCAGTTTGTTTGGATCAACTTGTTTTGAAGTGGCGCGGCGGCGTTTACGGATATAGGTTGGAGTCGTGAGCGTATGTTGTCCGAAGAACTCCCGATCGGTGACCACCACCACCCGAAATGTCGGCAATACAAAGCCTTCGAGTTCAGCCAGACCCGAATATTTCAATCCCACGGGTGTGCGTCCTGAGATCAGTTTCTCGATCGCAGCATAGTCTTTTGGATTTGGGATAAATTGCGCGGGGCAGTCGTGTTCTTGAAGTAATGCGACCGATCGAGAGGGCTGGGCGGACATTAACCAAATGGCAAATCCTTTTTTACGTTCCTCGCGCAAGAGTTCAGCTAATCGACCAAATTGATGGGGTATGGCAGCGATCGGGCGGCTAGATAAATTCAATCCACCATTCACTTCAGCGAGTTCATTTAAATAAATACGATCGAACGATTCAGCCTTATTAATTGCAAGTTCAAAGTTTTGATGTAATGGTTCAATAGCCGATTTTAGATTGGATTCTTGCCAATGTTCCTGGACATGATCACACCACCGATCGCTGTGGGCCGTTGCGAGTTGGAGTTCATCAAATGCGACAATTGTGGTTTCAGGCAAATAGTCTAATATTGACGCAGGTTGGTCAAATGCAACGCCCACAAACCGTCGTAATCCTTCAATCGATTCACCATGCTGCAATCGTTCATTGTCTTCATCGGACAATACTTCGGAAATTTTAATTAGCTTTTCAGGTGTTAATGCAGCTTGAATAATCGGACTAAAACTAGTGGGTGTTAATACAATACTGGGGAGCCGATCGAGCGATCGTTGAGTTCCGGGATCGAATTCGCGAATTTGTTCAAGTTCATCCCCAAACAATTCCAATCGCAATGGCAATTCTAACGACACCGGAAATACATCAATAATGTCGCCGCGCTGACTCCATTGGCCTTCGCTTTCGACCAAGGTCACTTTTTCATACCCTAACCGGGCTAATTTTTTCGCCAGCGTCACCGTATTAATTTCGTCGCCTTTGCTCAAAATCTCACAATAAGACGCAAAAATATCCTTCGGCGGTAAATGGGGTTGCAACGATCGCTCAGTGGTAACAATCGCCCAATTAGTCTGCGCTTTAACCAAATCTGCCAACACTTGAAGCTGTCCCCAAACCATCTCAGATTCGGGGTCGAAGGGTTCGTAGGGCGACGATTCTGAGGTTGGGTAAAAATGGACAGTCCCCCAGCCCATTGCATCGAGTTGAGCCGCCCAACGCCCCGCGTCTTCAATGGTGGCGGTGACAATTAATAGAGGCCGATCGCAGCTTTGAGCCAAGGCCGATGCAACAATTCCCTTCGGCAGGCGCGCAAGGCCAGACAAATGTAATGCTTTAGTTTGGGCGAGTTTGGTGAGGAGTTCCGCTGTCAAGGGCGATCGGCCCATTGCCCGAGTTACCGAAGAAAAAGCCATGAAACCCGCCGAACTACAGGAAAAGAACAGTTTTCTATTCTGACATAGATCTTAGCGTGACGGGTAAGGGCGATCGTATTTTCAATTCTCAAAATCGTTCATCATGGTGAGAGAAAAACATTTTTAAGTCGAGGGAGCTTTTGGTATTTCCTGAAGCGGCGGGTCGCGATGGTCTGGCGATTCTATTGCGGCTGAGTCCGTTTTGTGGGGGTGGTGGTAAAGTGGTGATATCGCACTAATCTCCTAAGCTACTACTGTGGTATCAACCAAAGTAGACTGTTTTGCCAGTTTTGCCAATTGAAATCGACCCTTGCCAGAACGCTTTGCCTTCATCAACTCATCATCTGCTTTGCCAATCCAATACTCGATCGTTTCTTGTTGCTCGCTGGGAGCCACAACGACTCCCCCCATACTGACAGTGATTTTTATGTCACCGCTAGAAGTAATTACAGGTTCTTGAGTAATCACTTCTTGAATTCTTTTTAGAATCACAATGGCTTGTTCCTCATCGGCTCCTGATAATATCACCATAAATTCATCTCCTCCCCACCGTCCCACAACATCGGAGGAACGAAGTGAGGAAAGTATTAAGCGCGAACAACTTTGAAGAACTTCATCGCCAACGAGGTGTCCATAGGTATCGTTAATGGGCTTGAAGTTATCAAAATCAACCATGACTATTGTTAACGTGGACTTTTTTCGCATAGCACACTCCCACTCACGATGGAGCAGCGTATCGATTCCTAAACGGTTCCACAGTCTAGTAAGACTATCGATCATAGCGGTTCTCTCAAGTTCGCCGAGTTCTTGAATGAGTGCTATTTGTACTTGAGATACAGTAACTGCCACAAGCTCAGATTCCACCATCTTAGCTAGATCCTGTAGCATTTCTAGGTCTTCAGATGAGAACTCCCTTGGGATATAGTCGATCGCACACAATGTACCGACACGAATATCTTTCGACAAAGACAAAGGATACCCAGCATAGAATCGGATGAATGGCTCACTTGTAACCAGTGGATTATCCGCAAAGCGCTCATCTTGGGTCGCATCAGCGACTAATAACAGTTCGTCCTCCAGAATGGCATGAGCACAGAAAGCTGCGTCGCGGGGGGTTTCAGAAGCGCTTAATCCTTGAATGGATTTAAACCATTGACGGGACTCGTCTATCAAAGATACTGCTGCAATTGGTACATTGAGGGAACGAGACACTATCCGAGTAATACGCTCAAATCTTTCTTCTAGAGGGGTTTCAAGAATATTTAGCTGTTTTAAAGCGGCTAGACGCTCCTTTTCGTTTTTAGGTAATTCAGCTTTCACGATCGAGGCCTCTTTTAGAAAAATTTAATGATCAAAGAAACTCTTAAGCATGGACGCTTTCATTTCATTTGTCACTGTGACTGATAAATCCTGCAAGAATTCAACATCCTCAGGCGATAACTCTCTGGGTTCCGTATCATATACGCATAAAGTTCCTACATGTATATTATCAACAATTTTCAATGGATGGCCTGCATAAAATCTAATATGAGGCGGATAGATTACCAGTGGGTTGTGATCAAACCTCGGATCCTTGTGAGTATCAGGGATAATCAGTGTGCGTTCTTCTAGGATGGTATGGGCGCAGAAGGCAACACTTCGGGGAGTTTCGGTCATGTCGAACCCTCGAATTGATTTAAACCATTGTCGATTTTCATCAACCAACGAAATGGCTGCTGCTGGGACACCTAAAATTCGGCAAATCATACGAGTGATGCGATCGTACCGATCATCTCTTGGTGTATCGAGAATTTTTAGATTCTGTAGGTAAGCCAAGCGCTGCTGCTCATTCGATGGAATTTCTGCTTCTTGCATATATGATGAGTAGTTATTGACCTGGTTATGCGGTATCGGCAGCTAAGATAAAATGGTTTGCGTCAAACTTACTAGCGCCTCCAATAGCAAATCATTTTGCTCTGGCGTTCCCACACTAATCCTCAATTTATCTTCAAGCCCAATTTGTTTAAAATATCGCACCAAAATCCCTCGATTCTTCAAGCCCAAATACAAGGTCTCTGCATTTTGTGGAGCTGTCGCTAAAATGAAATTGCCGTGAGATTCCCTTGGAATAAACCCTAAATTCTTAAGGTCAATTGCCAATTTCGATCGGGATTCTTTCACCTTTTCTGCACATTCATTTTTATAGGTTTGATCGCGCATTGCAGCAGTGCCAACTGCGATCGCTACGGCATCAATGTTGTAACTATCTTTGACTTTAAACAAACCTGCCAAAAGTTTCGGATTCGCGACTCCAAACCCTAGCCGTAATCCTGCTAAAGAATAGCCCTTCGACATTGTACGCAATACAATTACATTATCGAATTCCTTCACCAAATCGATCGCCGTATGGCCTGCAAAATCAGCATAGGCTTCATCGATCGCCAGCACTCCCGAGACCTTTTTTGCCAAGTCACGTAATTCATTCAAAGGGACACAGTGACCCGATGGACTATTGGGCGATGCGATAAATGTTACGGCTCCATTTGCGGCGACCAGATCATCGATCGGTAATTTAAAATTGTCGTCATAGGGGACTTCCACAATTTCAGCCGGCTGCATCTCCGAGAGAGTTCGATACAGCACATAGGTCGGCATGGGATAGACCACTTTGCGGGTTTGCCCTTCCGCACAGGACCGAATCAATATATTCAATACGTCATCACTCCCATTTCCGACAATGACCCAATCTGCTGGAATATTCAGCGCATCACCCACCGCACTGCAAAAATCCCGCGCAAACGGGTCCGGGTATCGTCGGAGAGATTCCCCTGACACCGATCGTAAGGCTTCCATGGCCTGGGGAGACGGCGGATAGGGATTTTCATTAGTGTTGAGTTTGGTGATGGGCGTTCCAGGTTTGGGCTGTTCCCCAGGAATATAACCTTTCATCGCGTCAACAGCGGGGCGGAAGTAACTCATAGGATTTGAAAAGATGGCGTTGGATGACCATCCTACCTCAAAACTTTTTATCCTGGATAGACCATCGGGCTAGTGAACGAAACGGCATTGCTGGTGGGAGCCATTTCTTCAACGGGTGCGGGTGCGGCCATTTCATTGGGCAAGAAGATGCGCGCACTGGTCGCAATCAATGCCAGTCCAAAAATTAAAACAACAATCAATGGCGCAATGTATTGACGGAAAAATGCCATGGTAAATTCACTCAGTAGGGGTTGGATCGTCTACAGACTCAATTTATTATCCTATGGTTACGCACCTTCGGGTGATACGATCGGGCTTAGATGGCACGTTTGACAAGTCCGATCGTAACGTTGAGGCTAAAAATATAGTCCTAGTCAATCTTGACAGAATCGATCGCTAGCAGAAATTCTTACAAGTGAACTTCTGTTTTGTTTCTAGAAACCTGGGATAAGCTAAAAATACAGCATAGAGCTTAAGTTTGGTCATTCATTTGGGGTTTGGAGATGACGCTTGAAGAAAGGGTCAATTGGCAACGTATCGCTTACATTGTCGAAAGTTATGAGTTGGTGGGGACAGACGGGGAGACCTTTGAGGCCTATCTTGCAGAGATGATTAGTGCTCACGCTATGCCCATTATTGAGCTGGCGTTTGCAGAGACTATTTTGGATGTGTGGACGGTTGTTCCGTCGCCACGCGGGGTTTTGTTCCTGGAACATGCGAATAATATTTTGCAAGATTGGAGCGAAAAGGGCTTCTCCAGTCGGTTGACCCCTGAGGATTTTAAACAGATTGCGGGATTGGATCCGGCCCCTATTATTCATGCGCTCCGATCGCCCACGCCTCAAGCGCCCGTTTTGTGATCGATATTGTTAATGTTTTGTTGCCCCGGTCGTGATGGATTCATTTCTTTAAAGTTGGGGCAGTTTTGTCTGTAAGCGTGGTGTTGAAGCGTGTTCGGGTTGTGACGGCTGATCCCCAAATGGGAATATTTTGGTTCTCTAATAATTTGATTGCTGTCCGAAGGGTTGCGCCTGTAGTGAAAATGTCGTCTAGAAGCAGGATGGGTTGATTGGTTTTAAAATTTGGTGCAAGGGAAAAAGCGGATCCTAGATTTTTGGCACGATCGTCAAAACTGAGTTCAGATTGTGGCTGAGTTTCACGAATCCGGATGATGGCGTTGGGTTGATGACGATAGCCAATTTGACGGGCAAAGCTACGGGAAATTAGTTCGGCTTGGTTGTAGCCGCGTTGTTGTTGTTTACTTTTGTGCATGGGAATCGGGACGACAAGTAGCTGAGGAAATTTTTCATGCAGTCTGGCATTAATCCAGGATTTGGCCATTTCTGTCCCCAACCAAGTGCCGATCGCGGGTTGTTTTTTATATTTTAGCTGTCGGATGATTTGGCGCAGGCTGGTGTCGTAGGTTGCCCAGGCGAATAAGGGTAGGGGGTGGAGTGTTGAGGGCGGTTCTATTAGGGGCGATCGGATTCCGGTATGAAGTTGGGCTTGGCAAAATGGACAAAATAATTCTGAACTCGCTCGTTGACAGCTTTGGCAAGATGATTGGAGAAAAAGTTGGGAGATGTGGGATAAAAAGGATTGCATAAATGAGGCCGGGATTGATAGAGAAAGTCAAATTGTAAACTTGATGTAAGTATTCTCGTATGGTGAGTAATCAAGTTATTTATAATCGGTAATTATTACGAAGCAACGTGCCCTCTCTTGGGTGAACCATCAGGCTCGTTGACACTCCCCGCTCTAAAGAGACGGGGATTCTTGGTTCTATGATCTGACTTGCT
>JAYUEW010000334.1:0-10075 GCA_043739045.1 Synechococcales cyanobacterium | reverse complement strand
ATTACCTTCAGCAGTCTTGACCTTACCCGATTTGAGTGTGGTTGAAAGAACTTCACCGGGGACTACGTGGTACGTCAAGATTTTGACCAGTTGGGCCTTATTTTCGGGCTTCAACAATGTCTCAACCGTCCCTTTAGGCAACTTTGCAAAGGCCGCATCCGTGGGTGCAAACACAGTAAATGGACCATCTCCTTTTAAAGTATCCACCAGACCAGCGGCTTTCAATGCTGCGGTCAGGGTTTTGAACGAGCCATTGGTCGATGCAACGTCTACGAGAGTATTTTTGGATACTTTTTTAGAGACTGGCACACCGGATTTGTTGGGGGGCGCGATCGTTGGCTTGGGCATCGGAGCGACAGATGGTTGCTGAGGTGCCGCCATTTCTGCTGCTTTAACAGTGGTGCTTCCTGCGATCGTAGTAGCCGTCAAGATGCTCGCTAGCCCTAACAAATGAGCTACACTCAATTTAATCGACATAGATAATTTGGTCCAATAACTGTAAGTGTGTCTTAACCCTCAATGATTGCCTAAGTCTCAATTCTTCGCGAAAGAGCAGCAATCATTAAGATTTATTATAAAGCGGTCCTAGCTCAGTCGTGGTAATTATTCCGTAAGTCCCAAAACCAGCTCACTTCCCGCAATCCAGCCCGTACTCCAAGCACTTTGAAAATTAAATCCTCCCGTTACCCCATCAATATCTAAAACTTCTCCAGCAAAATATAATCCGGGACAGATCCGACTTTCCATAGTTTTGAAATCAACCTCCTTTAAGTTCACTCCACCACAGGTAACGAATTCTTCTTTAAATACGCCTTTCCCGGTGATTTGATAGGTTCCATTTAGTAATTCTTGCAGCAATAAATTAAGCATAGGTTTTGATAAATCCGACCACCGCAGTTCGGGTGCAATGCCAGCCGCGATCGTGAGACTTTCCCAAAGGCGACGAGGCAACAGGACGGGACATTGAGCGGCGACGGTTTTGCGGGCGAGTTGAGATTTGACTTTGATTAAACTATCCTTCAACGTCTCAGGGTTGGTGTTGGGGAGCCAATTGATATTGAGTTCGGCTTGATAATTCATTTGGTGCAATAGTCTTGCGCCCCAGGCCGAGAGTTTGAGGACAGCGGGTCCGCTTAAGCCCCAGTGGGTGACGAGGAGTGGGCCGGATTGTTCTAGTTTGGTGCCTTTCAGTTTGAGTTTGGCAATGGGGACGGATACGCCGGGAAGGTCTGTGAGGCGGGGATCTCGGATGTTGAAGGTGAATAGGGATGGGACAGATTGTTCGATGTGGTGGCCGAGTTCTTTTGCGATTTGATGTCCGATGGCGCTGCTGCCTGTGGCCAGAAGAACCCGATCGCAGTCCAAGGTTTCGTCATTCCGAAAAATTAGTGTGAATCCATGGTCCTGACGAATTATTTTTTTCACGGCGGCTTGGGTTTTAATTTTCACACCTGCCATGGTTGCACTGGAGCTTAGGCAATCAATAATGGTTTGAGAGTCGTCTGATTCTGGGAATAAACGACCATCGGGTTCAGTTTTTAGTTTAACTCCTCGATCGGTAAACCAAGCCACGGTGTCACGAGGTTGAAATCGGGTAAATACTCCGCGCAATGCTTTACCTCCGCGAGGATAATGTTGGACTAGTGCAGCAGCGTCGTAGCAAGCATGAGTGACATTGCAGCGACCTCCCCCAGAAATTTTGACCTTGGCGAGTACTGTCGGTCCTGCCTCGAATAGTGTCACCTGAGCGTTAGGGTTTGACTCCGCCGCTGCGATCGCCCCAAAAAAACCGGACGCGCCTGCTCCAATTACAACGATTCGCACTGTAGTTCTCCCTGAATTGTTAGCTTGATATCATACAGATGGGAGTGTACGTTTAGGGAGATTAGCATTATTGACACGGTAATAGAATCTTTGAATCCCGAGAGATGCTTAATCAATTGATTTTCCATTCAAGTACGATCGGAACCATTGCCAGCCAAACAAAATCACAAATGCTGGATTATTAATCACATAGCGTTTCCACAATCGCCTTGGCTCCATCATCAAACGATAAAGCCATTCCAAACTACAGCGCATCATCCATTTTGGAGCTTGGGAAACTTCTCCCGTATGAAACCGAAATGCGGCACCAACCCCGATGGTCACCGCCTGAATTTTTGATTGATTCTGCGCCATCCAAAATTCCTGCTTTGGACAACCTAATGATACAAATACCACTGCTGCCCCCGATACATTAATCCGATCGCAATCTTGTTGTAGTTCTTCCGGTGTTAGAGTTCTAAAAGGCGGTGAATATGATCCTGCAATTTGTAATCCTGGAAAGTTGTTAACCAATTGATCTTGCAATTTCCCTAGGGTTTGCCAAGATGAACCATATAAATAAATAGACAATCCCAACTGAGCGGCCCGATCGCACCAAGCCAACATCAAATCTGGACCATAGACTCGCGTTTGATCTAAATGCCCCAGTAGGCGTAATCCAAACACAATGGGCATCCCGTCCGGTGTTACTATTGTTGCACCATTCACCACCGATCGATAGTCTTGATTCCAAAATGCCGTCATGACTACATGCACATTCGCCGCAATCACATATCCCGATTGTTTAGCCATCGCCAATTCAACTAAACGATCGCATACCAATTCGTAACTTGTACAATCTATTGGTGACTTTAAAATTTTTGCCCGCATGGGTTGAGTTTGAATCATCGCGGTAAACTCCTAGTTACGATCGAAGGTTCTGGAATTTCCAGTTTACCGATCGCATATTTCACCATCAATCGATATCCAAATTGTAGTAAACCCAGCAATCCACCATAACACCACACAATCCGAATCATTTCTCGAAATCGCTGATCCTTGCCCGTCATTGTCAAATTCTCGCCCGTCACGCGGTACCCAGCAAATATATGGTTTACCCGTACAAAATCATAATAGTCTGAAACCCGAATCCAATAATCCCAATCAAAACCGTAGCGATATAAACGCGATAATTCACCTGTTTTTAAAATGACTTCTCTGCGTAAAAAAGTTGCAGGTTGAGTAATAAAATCATGGGTTCTCAACAGATTTTTTGAATAGTCTCGAATATTGGTCACAGGTTTTAAAACAGTATCAATTCGATCGATGTAAACTGCCTCTCCATAAACTGCATTAACGTGAGGCTGCGATCGAAAATAGTGAGCTACTAACTCTAATGTCTGATCCAGATAAACATCATCAGCATTCAACCAAGCAAAAATATCACCCGTTCCCAAGGCCCACCCCCGATTGATTGCATCAGCTTGCCCCAGGTCTGGCGATGTAATAATTGTAATTTGGCTATGATTTTCATATTTTTTCAATACGTTAACAGTCTCATCAGTCGAGCAATTATCTAAAATGAAATACTCAAGGTCTACAGTTTCACAACATTGCTTTAAAACACTTTCGATTGTGCGTTCTAAATAGCAACCTTGTTGATAAGACGGAGTAACGATCGTAAATTTCATAGATTGAGCTTCGTAGATTAAGATGGAGGGCTGGGGGAAATTATTAATAGAAGCGCTGAAAGTGACCCATCAAGCTCTTCATCACGGTGGGGACAGTCAAGACCCATGTTCGCAATATTCTGAACAAGCTTTGCGCTGACGATCGGATCCAAGCGGCGGTTCGAGCCTTGCATGCTGGGCTAGTGTGCTAATGAGAGCCATTTACTTCAGCCTAATACGTTTACTTCAACCCAATACGCTACGGCCAGAATTTTAATGATTAATCTATTTATTAGAGCTTTAAATAGGGCGATCGTTTTTTGTCATTTTGTCCGCGATCGGGTCAAGATTACTGGGCAACATCTCATCATGGGTCTAGGAGTTGGAATTCTCCTCAGCCAATCCGTCATCATGGGGCCAACGTCAGTCATGGCGGCCTCGCAGCCGTTCTCAGACTGCCCACTAGCACAGGGCCATCATTGGTAGGGGACTGCTAGGTACAGGATCATAGTTGGCAATCATTGATTTGATTCGTGTGGCCTAACTCAGAAATGACCTCTGCAATGTTTAAATGAAAGGCAACACTTTTGTCTCCGATTCGATGCCTGAAATTGCTCCGGTCACTCGAAATGAACTCCAGCAACGCCGTCGGCAGCTCCGAACGAATCGGCGTAATCGTCTGCTTCAGACTTCTTGGCGTTCTGTTGTAGTGCTGGGGCTTGCGGCGGCAACAGTGTGGATTATTCTTCAGCCCAATTGGGTGATTCGACAGCCGGAACAGGTGAAAATCGAAGGCAATCGCTTCCTCGCCACCCAAAGCATCCGATCGCTGTTGCCCATTCAGTATCCTCAGTCATTGCTGCGGATTCAGTCGTCCCAGATTTCTGATGCGCTCACCAGCAAAGCACCGATCGCGGAGGCTACTGTAGAACGCCATCTTTTTCCTCCAGGATTGGTTATCAAGGTCCGAGAACGTGAACCCGTCGCCCAAGCTATTTATGGCAGTGGCGGTAAGCCCGCTCAGAGTGATTCTAAAATTATCGGAAAAGGAGAGAACGGGAAGGCAACTGATAAATCTAATAAATCTAATTCTTTCCTTAATTCAAATCCAGGCAGTTCAGGGAAAGCTACGATCGATTCAACCCCACCCGATGCATTCTTGGACGAGAACGGGATGATTTTACCCATTGAGAGCTATCAAGAATTGAACCAAGTGATGAAATTACCGGATCTGAAAATTCTGGGGAATCCCGATGTCTATCGGAGTCAGTGGACTTCGTTTTACCCAATCTTGCGACGAAGTCCCATGAAAATTCAAAGCATTGACTGGCAAAACCCAGCTAATATTCGGCTCAAGAGTGATATTGGCTGGATCCATTTAGGTCCTTTGGGGCGGTCTTTTACACTTCAGATGCGACAGCTTGACAAGATGCGACAGCTTGACAAACGTCTTCCCCCAGAGCAAATCGACTACATCGATCTGAGAAATCCCAATAATCCCACCATCCAACTCAAAAATAATCGAAGTGTCACTCCAAAATCTTCAGAGGAACCCGGCTTAGAGAAGCCTCTCCCTGAGCCTAATCCAGGCTAGATAGCCAAACAATTTGAGCGATCCCAATAGAATTTTTTACAGATTAGGTTGACAGGATTCAGTTTTGCTCACAGGATTTAGTACAATTAGTTCTCAATTCAATCTCAGCGATTCATCACAAGATCCTGAAGTTGAAACTGTTGAATAATTGCAAACTTTTGATTCGTTATAAGTTTGCCATGGACTATATTTGTTCTGAATTCCGTGTTTTCCACGTTGTTACTAGACCACTCACAAGGTTTCAGGTCCGTCTATGACCCTTTTCGTCCGGAATGCCAATGACGCTTAGCAATGACCCTCAATCTTTAATGCTCGATCGCTTGTATCCGCCAGACCCTGAGACCGAACGTGCACAGGTGTCGGTGCTGGGTTCTGCTACGGGGGCGGCGGATAACGTCTATGCCTTGGGCGATACGGGTAACCATGCAGGAGCGGAGGGAACTTCGCCGATGGAGCCGAAGTTTGGAGAAAAATTAAAGAGTGGTAATATCGTGCCGAGTAGCGTTGCAAAAATCAAAGTTATTGGTGTAGGCGGAAGCGGGGGCAACGCGGTGAATCGGATGGTGGAGTCCGATATCAGTGGGGTGGAGTTTTGGTCCATCAATACCGACTCTCAAGCCTTAACTCAATCTGCGGCTCAAAGACGACTTCAGATTGGGCAAAAACTCACCCGAGGGCTAGGCGCAGGCGGAAATCCTGCGATCGGTCAAAAGGCAGCCGAAGAGTCCCGTGAGGAAATTGCAGCAGCCCTTGAAGGTGCCGATTTAGTCTTTATTACGGCAGGCATGGGCGGCGGAACAGGAACAGGGGCGGCCCCGATCGTCGCTGAAATCGCAAAGGAATTGGGTGCGCTGACCGTTGGCGTTGTCACCCGTCCATTCACCTTTGAAGGTCGCCGTCGGACGAACCAAGCTGATGAGGGATTGAGTGCGCTTCAGGGTCGCGTTGACACTTTAATTGTGATTCCCAACGATAAGCTACTGTCCGTTATTTCAGAAACTACTCCTGTTCAGGAAGCCTTCCGTACTGCTGATGATGTGTTGCGCCAAGGGGTCCAGGGAATTTCAGACATCATTATTATCCCCGGTTTGGTGAATGTAGACTTTGCTGATGTTCGAGCGGTGATGGCCGATGCTGGATCCGCCCTAATGGGCATCGGAATTGGATCAGGTAAATCTCGTGCGCGGGAGGCAGCCATGGCCGCGATTTCGTCGCCGTTATTAGAAGCCTCAATTGATGGAGCGCGGGGTGTCGTGTTCAACATTACGGGCGGCTCTGATTTGACGCTGCGGGAAGTGAGTGAAGCCGCAGATATTATTTATGAGGTCGTGGATCCAAACGCAAATATTATTTTTGGTGCAGTTCTAGATGAGAAGCTCCAAGGTGAAATCCGGATTACGGTGATTGCGACGGGTTTTACAGCGGAGGTTCAAGCGCAACAACAAATGGCGGCACGTAGTCCCGGTGCACCCCGATCTCTCGGTAATAGTCCCCAACCTCCTGATGCCGCTCACTCCGCTAGGACACCCCTCCCAAAAGCCACTCCTCTGCCCAATGCAGGACTTGATATTCCTGAGTTCTTACAGCGCCGTCGCCCACTGAGATAAGGGAGATAAGGATTCCCCCTCACCCATGAATTAGGGGGATCTAGAGATCTAGAAAGATCTCCCAATTAGCATCACCGAAACCCGATCGCCTGCCTCCACAATGGTTTGGCTCACGGGTATTATGGCCAAGCCCGTACTGCCTGCAAGATTTACCAAATTTCCTGAACTACCGCTGCCGATCGCAGGACAAAATTGCAAATCATCCCTGCTCCCAAGGATTGTGCCCCACAGGTAACTTTCCCGCTTGCCATCGGATTTTAGGGGTTGATGGGTGATTGCAGTGACCATTAATGGCAACCATGGACTAGTTTGACCCGATCGCTTTCGTAGTGCGGGCAGTACAAATCGCCAAAATGTTACCAAGGCTGATACTGGATTTCCGGGCAGCCCGAAATAAAGTTTCCCGTTTTGAAAGGTTGCGAAGGTGAGTGGCTTTCCGGGCTTAATGGCGATCGATCGAACTAAAATGTTCCCGCCCAATTCATCAAGCAATTCTTCAACATAGTCATAATCTCCCACTGATACTCCACCCGACGAGATCACGACATCACAGCGATCGATGGCATCCTTCATCGCTAGTTTGAGACTTGTCCGATCGTCCTTGACTGAACCCAACGCGATCGCATTAAATCCGGCTTCGCTCAATAATGCTAACAAAGCAATTTGATTAGAATCAACAATCTGTCCCGGTTGAAGCACTTGATCCGGCAACACCAATTCATCGCCTGTCGATAAAACGCCTACTTGAAGCTTCTTAAATACAGGCACCATCAGACATTGAGCCGCCGCCAACACCGCGATTTCAGGCCCACCAATCCGCAATCCCGATCGTAAAAGTGGTTGCCCCAATCGGTAAAAACTGCCCTGATGCCGGACAAAATGACCGGACTGCGGCGGGGCTTGATTGACAGACAGCCGATCGCCCGATCGGGTTGTCCATTCCTGCATCACCACTGTATCTGCACCCTCCGGAAGCATCGAACCCGTTAAAATTCTTGCGGCTTGGCCCGATCGTATTGAACCCTGTGGTACGGAACCCGCCGGAATTTCCATAATCACTTCTAACTCAATGGGATTGTCCTCGCCCGCATTAGAAACATCGGCATAACGCACCGCATAGCCATCCATTGCTGAATTATCCCAATGGGGAAAATCTAAAACACTCGCCACAGACTGGGCTAACAGATGTCCGATCGCGGTGTGTAACGGCACCTGTTCGACCTTCAATCCCAAGGGCTGAGCCGCATTCAAAATAATTGTCGTCGCTGCGTCAACTGAAATCATCCTTAAATCTCCTTAAGAAAAATAGAGCAATGAAAATAGATCTTGAAATCAATGCGCGGAATGTCTACTCCTATGAAATAATGGATATTCGTGTTTGAAACAAGTACCTCCCTTTAGAGGTTTTAACCCCATGGCAAAAAGTAAAGGCGTAAGAATTGTCATTACGCTCGAATGTACCGAGTGTCGGACCAATCCGGACAAACGATCTGCGGGCGTGTCTCGTTATACCACGATGAAAAATCGTCGTAACACCACAGCACGTTTGGAACTCAGCAAGTTCTGCTCACACTGCAACAAGCACACTGTCCATCGCGAAATCAAGTAAGAATCTGGGTCGGCAGTTGTGAGTTGAAGTGCTGAAATGCAGTTTTCTCCCTGTCAATACAGTTTCTACAGAACGCCGTTGGAAGTTTTGAAAGGCTCTTGTGGCCCCAAAAACTCAGAATCTACAAATTCTGTCCAATTCATCGAGTAGGTAAATCATGGCTTATTTCCGTCGTCGAGTTTCTCCCATTAAACCGGGCGATCCGATCGATTATAAAGATGTTGAACTGTTACGTAAGTTCATTACGGAGCGCGGAAAAATTCTGCCCCGGCGCATCACTGGGTTAACATCACGTCAGCAACGTGACCTCACAACCGCGATTAAACGTGCCCGAATCTTGGCCCTGTTGCCATTTGTGAACCAAGAGGGTTAGTTTTCTCCGCGAAACTAATGCTAAATTTTGGTAAAATTCTCGCTCTTTTCTGTAATTAGGAGAGGGCGAGTCTTTTAAATAAGGACTGGACTAAGTTGTTAATCTGTATAGAGCGCTGTTCCCCATGGAAAAGGGTACGTTAGTTGAATTTCGAGTAGGAGGCGATCGGCGACTGGCTGTGATCGACCGTCCTGAGGGAAAAAAGAATTTTATTGCGATCGACGAACGGGATCATTCCCACACATTGCATCCTCGCCAGATCGATTATCAAATTCCTGGACAAGGATTCAAGCCCACCGAGATTGCGGCATTTCTGAAGCGCATCCAAGATTATCTCGACCCGTCTAGCTTAGAAATCGCTTGGGAACTGGTTACTGAAGAAGGTGGTGGAACCGTTCCGCAAGAACTCGCTCAACTGCTTTTCTCGTCGATTGAGTCTGAGCAATGCTATGCCGCTCACATTTTGTTATCGGACGATCGGCTTTACTTTAAGCAAAAAGGCGATCGGTATGAACCGCGTCCCAGCACTCAGGTTAACGAGCTTAAGCATCAGTCTCAAATGGAGCAGCAGCGACAACAGGACTGGCAGAGTTTTATTGTCCGGCTACGAGACCATGTGGAAGCGCGACGGATTGACCCGACCGTTGCAGTCCCGGCTTGGCCTAATTCCGATCGGCTCCGGATTGAAGCCCTAGAAAAATATGCCACCTTTGGGGATGAATCTTCCTCACGGCTCAACGCTTTAGAGACTTTAGCCGCCATCAGTGCTTCAGAATCAATGCAGGGCGCATTTCAATTATTGGTAGATTTAGGCGTGTGGAGTCCCCACGAAAATCTTTTTGTCCGACGCAGTTATATGCCCGTCCAATTCACTTCAACGGTTAATGACTTGGCCCACGATTATCTGGCCTCCGCCCCCCCTGACTTGGATACCGATCGTCTCGATCTGACCCACCTGAAGGTCTACACCATTGATGACGAGAGCACCCTGGAAGTTGACGATGGTCTCAGCATTGAAATAATGCCTGACGGTCGGGAGAAAATTTGGGTGCATATTGCCGACCCGACGCGCTGGATGACTCCGGGAGACACCCTAGATTTAGAAGCTCGAAAACGCTGCACCACTATTTATCTCCCGACAGGGATGGTCTCTATGTTGCCCGTCGAATTGGCGACCGGACCGATGAGCTTAAATGCTGGTGAAGTCTGTTGCGCGTTGAGTTTTGGGGTGTTGTTGAGGGATGATGGCAGTATTGAAGATTACAGCATCCATGCAAGCCACATCAAAGTCACCTATCGCCTGACCTATGAAGATGTTGAGGAAATGCTTCAGCTTGGGTTACAAACCGAGTCGGCCTTAGAATCTCTCGGCAAATGGGCACGTCTAAGAACCTCTTGGCGGCAGTCTCAAGGGGCAAT
>JAYUEW010000333.1:0-20401 GCA_043739045.1 Synechococcales cyanobacterium | reverse complement strand
CCCAGCACATTAATCCAGCGGGTCGCGCCGAGTTCGGTCTTTCCAAAAAACATGACGCAAAGCAACCCAAAATTAGTGATGCCATAGACATACCATCGCCATTGGATCAATTGGTCATAGGGAAACCTTGATAAAAATGCGATCGCGATAATCCCGATCACTCCTATCCCTGCATTTTGGGTCCATTGCAAGGGGAGTCTATCAGCGGTAATACTGTGAATCATCACACACCCCAAAACCATGAGACCCACGGTCCCTAGCACTAGCGACCAATCGAGTCCCCTCCAGGGTTGCAAAAGGGACTTCCAATGAATACGAGGTAACAGGGTTTTCTGGAACATGGTGTGGGTTTAAATAGCGTTGACTTGCAATATGGCGACTCATCTTATCTCAACGCGAAGCTAGGATTCGGTGCTAGGACAATGCTGCGATCGAGACTTGGGCGGCAACTTGCTGAGCAATTTCACGAAGGGCAATGGCACTGGCCGAATTAGGATGAGAGACCACGATCGGAACTCCAATATCACCGCCGACCCGCAATGATATTTCGAGTGGGACACAACCTAGTAGGGGCACTCCTAGCTCAACTGCCGCTTTTTGACCGCCTTCTGAGCCAAACAAGTCGTACTTACGATCGGGCATATCAGGGGGAATAAAATAGCTCATATTTTCCACGATGCCGAGAATTTTTGTGCCCAATTGCTCAAACATTTTGAGGCCACGTCTCGCATCAGAAAGGGCAACGGTTTGGGGAGTCGTCACAATTACAACCCCGGCAACTGGAACCCGTTGGGCTATGGTAAGCTGCGCGTCGCCTGTTCCCGGTGGCATATCGACAATCAGATAGTCTAGTTCGCCCCAGTCCACTTGATAGAGGAAGTTTCGCACCATGCCATCGATCATCGGGCCGCGCCAAATGACGGGTTGGTCGGGATTAATTAAAAATCCCATGGACACTAATTTAACGCCGTGGTTGAAGGCAGGTTCGATGATTTCGCCTTGTTCACCTTGACGGACGGCAACTTTTGTTCCGGCAAGACCGAGCATTGTGGGTGCATTGGGTCCGTAGATGTCGGCATCAATTAGTCCAACTTTGGACCCGGCTTGCGCTAATGCAACGGCTAAGTTGACGGCGATTGTGCTTTTTCCAACGCCGCCTTTTCCGCTGGATACCGCAATAATATTTTTAACTCCCTTAACCAGTTCACGGCCTGGAGCTGATTTTTGAGCTGGCGTGTTGGCAGTGACTTCGACTTCCACGGTTTCAACTCCGGGAAGGGTCTTAATCGCTCGTTCGCAGTCTTCGACAATGAAGGCTTTGAGCGGGCAAGACGGTGTGGTAAGGACTAACGTGAAGCTTACGGCTCCGCCAGACACCTTGACATTGCGAATCATGTTGAGTTCGACGAGACTCTTGTGAAGTTCAGGGTCTTCGACGGGTTTGAGGATGTCAAGGATGTCTTGGGCAGTAAGCGTCATAGGATTTTGGCTGAGACTAACTAGTATAAATACACTCTCAGTCTAGCTTAGCCATGGTCCCGGATTCGCCATTTAATCGAGCATCCGATCGGATCTGTTTTAGCTAAGTTCACCATCTGGCCTGATAGTAAGTCTTCGATTGCGTTGCGAAGGTAGTTCACGGTGACAGCGGTGGCATCTTGGGGATTGTCATCGATCGCGCCACTGTAGACCACGATGCCTTGTTTATCGAGCAGGAAGACGTGGGGAGTTTTTAGGGCATCAAAACTGTGGGCGACATCCTGGTTTTCATCACGCAGGTAAGGATAAGCAATGCCAAGTTGGGACACTAAGACTTTCATATTGGCGAAACTGTCGTCAGGGAACTGTACTGCGTCATTTGGGTTCATGGCAATGACTGCAACGCCTTTGGGTTGGTAATCTTGGTGAAGTTGGGTGATGCGATCGAGGTAGGCTTTGACGTAGGGGCAATGGTTGCACATGAAAACCACACATACCGCCTTATGGGATTCAAGATACCGGGCTAAATGATGGACGCTACCATCGGCACCCGGTAGCTCGAAGTCTGGGGCGTAGCTGCCTATTTCTGTTTTTGCCATGGGATTGCCGGAGTGGATGCTTGTAGGGGACTTACTTTCATCAGTTTATCCATTTTCATGGAAATGAGAGCGATAAAGTGGGTTGGATTATTGATGAATAATCAATTTAGCCATCGTTTGCAATTACCGCATTAATTGTGGCGCGGGCATCGGTTTTAAACTCTTGGACATTGACTCGGCCCAGAAGTCCGATCGCGCCCAAAATAAAGCCAGCTTGAACAGCCAGAACCATGGCATAAGCCCAGAGTGGTCGTTCACCTTGGGGTGACATTCCAAAAATCTTAGTGCCAATGTCGAGAATACTTCCGCCCAAAATTGCTGCCGTTCCGCGAGACAGTGCCTGCGCCAGTCCCCACGTTCCGATGAAGGTTCCGGCAGTTTCAGTAGCCGTCAAATCTAGCATTAGAGTAATTGCGCCCGTTGTTGTTGTGCCAGAAGCTAGCCCGAACAGTAAGAGACAGAGCTTTAGTACCGCTGCATTTCCGGTGAATCCTGACAAAATGATAGCTCCGAGGGACAGTGCGACGGCCTGACAGCCAACTTGAGTGGTTTTCTTTTTACCAATTAGGGGCGAAATAAAGAATCCCGAAATCAAAATTCCAATTACAGTTCCAATGCCATAAGGCACATTCAAGAGCGCTGTTTCCCCCGCTGGTAGATTGAAAATGTCTCCGCCGAACGGTTCCAAGATGGCATCTTGTAAAAACAAGCCCAAGGTCATGGTGATGAGAAAAGTGAAAAAATATTGTGTTTGTTTGCTAGCTGTTATTAGCGACCAAGCCCGACCCAGACCTACTATTTCTTTAGTTTCGTGGTTATTTATATTGGTTTTCTGGAGGTTGCTTCGCTCCATCGCCTGTCGTTCTTGATTCGATCGTAAAAACCGCGAATATTTCTTCTCAACTCCCCACGTTGAAATAAAGGCCATCGCGACGGCCAACCATGGCACCACTAAAAACAATTGATTGACGCTGGTTTCTAGAGACTCGATCGACGGATTGTTCCCCAGTTTTTTGAGCATGACCCCGATCGTAATGGCCCCAGCGATCGTCCCTACTAGCAACATCGCCCAATCTACAGCAACGATTCTCGATCGGTCTTCTTCTTCCGTAATATCAACCAGTAACGTCGCGAAGGGCGTTGAACTAGCGCTGATGGCAATGCCGTATAGACCAAACAAGATAGTCGAGAGAACAATCCATTCCGTCGCTTGCAGTAAATTATTGCTGCCGGACGTTTTATTTAAGAGCGCTCCCACTTTCCAGAGTGGCTGCACGGCAAGAAAAGCGATCGTGGCAAAACTCAGTGCCCCCAACCTGACATACCAAGTGCGATGTAGCCCGAAGATTCGCTGTGTGTCTGATAATTGGCCAAACCAAATCCGGGCGGGTGCGACAAATAAAGTCACCGCTAGAACAAGGCTTGCGATCGTTCCCGGTACGCCCAATTCCTTAATCAGCACCCGATTCAGCAACCCAAACAGCAGCACCGACATCATTCCTAAGCCCATTTGAAACAGCCCCAGCCGCATCATGGTCCAAAGACCAACTCTAGGAAGAGGTTGGGCAAGCGTATCGTGGGAGAAAATTTGGCGTTCTGTGGTGTCCATCGAGCTACTGCTTAAATTACTGCTTAGACTATCTACCCAGAATAGGGGGAAACCCGTCCCAAAGTGGAATACAGTAGGCGATCGCCTTCATATATCGTTACACTTGTGTATATCCGCGTACTTTATCGTTCCCTTGAGGCTCGCCCCCATGACTATCCCCACCACTGTTCAGCTTGGTAAATCTGCGATCGCTCCGATCGGGGTCGGCACTTGGGCTTGGGGGGATTCGTTTTTCTGGACTTATGGCAAAGAATATGGCGAAGCGCAATTAGTTGATGCCTTCAATAGCAGTGTGGATGCTGGTATTACGATGTTTGATACGGCTGAAATCTATGGCCTAGGCGAGTCTGAACGAATTTTGGGGCGGTTGGTGAAGACGAGAAACGAAAAGATTTATATTGCGACAAAGTATATGCCTGTGCCGTGGCGAGTGAGTGCAAAGCAGGTGTCTGATGCAGTGAATGCAAGTCTCTCTAGGTTGGGGGTTGAGTTTATTGATCTGTACCAAATCCATCAACCGTTCAGTTTTCTGATGGGCCAGCCGACGTTGCTCAAAACCTTAGCTCGTGAAGTTGAGGCCGGACGCATTGGTGCATTGGGCGTGAGTAACTATTCTGAAAGCCAAATGCGCGAGGCTCATGGAACACTGGCCAGTCTCGGCATTCCTCTGGCCGTTAACCAAATGCAATATTCCCTGCTCTATCGCAAAATCGAGAGTAATGGCGTTTTGGCCGCAGCTCGGGAGCTTGGGGTGAAAATTTTGGCCTACAGTCCGATCGCCCAGGGGTTGTTGACGGGAAAATATACTGCAAATGGCCCTGCTGTTGCGACTGGAGCGCGAAAAATGGATGCGCGATTCAAACCCGAGGGCTTAGAAAAAATTCAGCCTATTTTGACAAAACTCAAGGAAATTGGTGAAAAACACGATCGGACTTGTGCTCAAGTTGCTCTGAATTGGCTGATTGCCCAACCCGGTGTGATCCCGATTCCTGGTGCAAAAACCGCAGACCAAGCCGCTCAGAATGCAGGGGCGATCGGGTGGTCCTTGAGTGATGAAGAAATTGTGGAAATCGACCGGGTTAGCCGCGCAAGCCGATGAAGTTTAGATAAAGGGAACTTTAATGGTCGGAATGTGGGATCTTGGGTGTGAAAAAGATAATGTAATAGGATGATCGTGGAACATAATTTGACCCACAGGGAAATATAACCCGATCGATCTGAAAATATGTGAAGTATCTGCGAAAGACGACTTTTGCAGATGATCAAGAAACTGGGCTAGGAATTCTCTATGGGCATGATTTTAGTGGTTGATGATAGTGCGCTGGTGCGGGAAATGCTTTCCGGTGAATTGCGCCGATGGGGATTTACTGTGGAGACGGCGGTAGATGGTGCGGATGCGAAGGTTAAGATTGCTGCCAATCCGCCAATACTAGTAGTGACTGATTTGATCATGCCTCAGATGAATGGCTACGAGTTATGTCGTTGGGTTAAAAATAATCCGACTACGCTTAATGTTCCGGTGATTATGTGTAGTACAAAGGGCGAGGAATTCGATCGGTATTGGGGCATGAAACAGGGCGCAGATGCTTACATTACGAAGCCCTATCAGTCAAAAGATATGATCAATGCGGTGAAGTATTTGCTGGAAGAGGCAGGATCCTATCAAGAGGATTCCATGGGAGGATCCTAGCCCTGTTTTCTAAGCCATGGTGGGGCTAGTTCTTTGGGATCAGTATGAAGCGGACGATCGTTTGGTTTCGGCGAGATTTAAGAATTAGCGATCGGTTTGAGAGTGAGGTTCGATGCGCACAGGAGGAGGTGCGATCGTTATTTCCGGCTGCGCTAGACTTGGATAGTTTGGATTTGGCACAGTCCCAGGCATTACGATCGTGGTTGGTGGCCCATGTGAATATTACGGCTCGAAAATCGCCGCACGGAGAGGGGGAGAAACGCAAATCAAAACGGGTGACAAAACCGATTCCAGAATGTGATGGTGAACAATTGGGCTTTTTGGCGAGTTTACTGGAATTGGAGTGATTAGGAATTATGGCGTTGCATCACTAAGGAATGAGAATTTAGGCCACTTCGTGAAGGTGAACGCATAGGTATGGGGGTTGTTTCTAAAATGATTATGTAGTGCGATCGCCATCACTATGAGTCGTGATTTTTAGGCGATATGAGTCGTGATTTTTAGGCGATCGCCTCAATTATCTGTTTACTAAAGGACTTACTGTAGGCGATCGCTTTAAAATGTTGTGATAGCTAAAGATTGCTGACTTTCGCCATCTTTAAGGCTCACTCCATTCTTCCAAAGTTCATATTCGCTAATATCAACATCTTCATTCCAAACCAACCCATAACCACACGACTCAATCTTAAAATTTTTAAAAAAGCTAGGATTTCGCAATGGAGCGAACATCTCTTTATTTAACAACTGAGAGATATCATACTTCTTAAATTCATTTTGGCTAAACTCAATCAACAACGTGCGATCGTTAATGACTTGAGCAGAAATAATTTTAGGAGGTTTCATAATAAATATCTCAGTTATTTTAAAGGTGGCAGCTTACAAAAATCTTGAGTGTTCCAATTTTGTTTTTAATCTATTTTAGCCGAAATTAATACATGCGAGCTACCAAAAATCTGATGAATCAAGAAATTTTCTCAGCGGTCGTATTAACAATCTATCTTCTAAAGGCGATCGCTAGCACTTTGAGTCGTGAGTTTTAGGCGATCTCTTTAACGATATATTTTCTATGGGTTTGCTGAAGGCGATCGCTTTTGATGAAGTCCTCCAACGCAGTTGGGCTATGTGGGAGTAGCTCGTAAACGGATACCGAGTGACTGTATAACTTTTAGAACAGTGGCAAATTCTGGATTACCTTCGAGTGACAAAGCTTTATAGAGGCTTTCTCGTCCTAAGCCAGTTTCACGCGCAATATTTGTCATTCCCTTGGATCGCGCAATATCTCCTAATGCGGCTACAACCAAATTAGGATCGCCATCTTCAAGAGCCGCTTCAAGATAGGCTGCCATATCTTCTTTAGTTTCTAGATGTTCTGCTACATCCCAAAGAGTAGTTTGAACTTTGTTCATGAGATTTCCTATAGGTTTTGTGATAAATCTATGGCTGTTTTGATGTCTCTATCTTGGGTGCATTTATTGCCTCCCGCAAGCAACACAATGAATGTATCCCCTCGTTGGATGAAATACACTCGATATCCTGCACCATAATCAATGCGAAGTTCTGATACACCTTTTCCGATCGGTTTCACATCACCAGCATTGCCCATAGACAACCGCCGAATACGAATGTCTATCCGCGCTCTAGCTTCACGATCACGCAGTGATTTAAACCACCGCGAATAGATTTCAGTTTCGCGAATTTCAATCATGAATTAAATTGTATCCTATAGGATACGGAAAAATAAGCACTTTCTGTACCGATAAAGTTATGAAGGTGATCGCTATTCCTGTGAGTCGTGTTTTTTAGGCGATCGTATTAACAATCTATTTTCTAAAGGCGATCGCCATCACTATGAGTCGTGATTTTTAGGCGATCACTTTTCAGTATTTAGATGTACACTTAAATGTACAGATGGGTTCAAAAATAATGCTGTCCAATATTCCGATTACAGAAGCAAGGCACGAGTTAACCTCATTACCCGAAAAACTCGCCCAGCAAGGCGGCACACTTGCCATTACCCGCAGAGGCAAGCCCGTCCTAGCCGTCATGACATGGCAGCATTACGAAGCAATACTCGAAACCATGGAAATACTGGGTGATGCAAACCTCATGGCCAACTTGCGTCAAGGCATTACCGAGGCGAAATCAGCCCAAGGAATGGATTGGGAATCCGCTAAACGAGAATTAGACTTGTAATGTATCGCATTGTCATTCAGCCTACAGCTTTCAAACTATTAAGAGAAATAAGCGATCGCCGAATCCGTCAAAAAATTAGCGATCGTATTGACAAGCTCAAAGAATCTCCCGAAATGCAGGGCAAATCATTAATCGGTGAACTAGATGGTTATTACAGTGTCCGTGCGGTTGGACAAAGATATCGAATCATTTACACGATCGAGCAAACTCAAGTCACTGTGATGATTGTCGCCTTGGGAATTCGGAAGGATGGCAGTAAACAGGATGTATATGCTCTTGCCAAAAAGCTATTGAGATTAGGGCTGCTAGACAAGTCAGACGAGGATCGAAATGATGATTAAAATCCAGAATTAGAGAATGGAATTTTGGGTATTCGGAAGTGCTAGAAAAAGCGATCGCTATTCCTGTGAGGCGTGATTCTTAGGCGATCGCAATTTTAAAGTTTAATCAACAAAATGACAGCGATCGCTTTTGATTAGGTGAAGGGGAAAGTGGCGATCGAATCCAAATCAAACCTCTAAAAATTCTAAATTCAATCCGCCTCTATAACCGCACCGATGATCGCCATTGCCGCCGCCGGAGCCGTGATTGCCCGTAAAATCCGTTTCCCCAGAGAAACCGAGACAAATCCAGCCTTCACCGATCGAGTCACTTCCTCATCGGTCCAGCCGCCTTCAGGGCCAATGGCGATCGTAATACTAATAGTCATATCAATTTGATCGTCCGCTCGCAAATCAGTTTGAAGTTGTGATAACAAATGAACTGAATCCTCACGCCCCCAACAAAAATATCGCAAATCATCAGACTTGGGCGGTTCTAATTCATTCAAATACCGCGAAAAATCGATCGGTTCCTCGACCGTCGGAGTCTGCGATCGTTCCGATTGTTCCGTCGCTTCCCCCGCAATGCGTTGCCACCGATCGTGACGATTTACACTCGGTTTCAGCACCGTCCGATCGCTCATCACCGGAACAATCCGACGTACCCCCAACTCCGTCACCTGCCGCACCACATCATCAAATCCACTTCCCTTCGGCAACGAGATCACCAACGTCACATCCAAAGGCAATTCACTCTTCACCGACTGAGGCTCCAAAAGCTCAGCCGTGCCATCCTCCAACTTCGCCAGCCACGCAACCCCAGAGTCTAACAGCGCTAAAAACCGATCGCCCGATCGTAAGCGTAAAACACGAGACAAATAATGTTGCTGCTCTGCCGTTAACGTGACGAACTGGTCCTGAATTTGCTGAGTTACAACTCTTAGCCGCTGCAATTGCCGCACAGTCTACCTTCCTAAAAATCCCTAAAAAAAGTCGCCCTTGCGATCGGAACTCTGATGGTCATCATATAATCCACTGAGCTAGTAGATATCCGCTCAACAAATCTCACGTCCCCTCAAAATTCTCAATTTTTCAAGTGCGACTCGAATTGGAAGGGAGCTTACGCCCTTATGATCTATTATAACCAATAATTCTATAGATAGACACCGATCTAATTCGATCAAATCATAGAATATACTCTATATCCGGTATGACTCCCATGGGAAATCTAAAAATGCAAAATGCGACGTTACATCAATTGAAAGTGTTTGAAGCCGTAGCGCGCAATAGTAGTTTTACCCGAGCGGCTGAGGAATTATTTTTGACGCAGCCGACGGTTTCTATGCAGGTGAAGCAATTGTCAAAGACTGTAGGAATGCCATTGTTTGAACAGGTGGGTAAAAAGCTATATTTGACAGAATCCGGGAAAGAATTGTTTGCAACCTGTCAGGATATATTTGAGCGAATGGAACGCTTTGAGATGGCGATCGCAAATATCAAAGGATTGAAACAAGGTGCCCTGCGGATTGCGGCAATTACTACGGCTAAATATGTGATTCCGCGTATTCTAGGTCCATTTTGTAATCGTTATCCCGGTATTGATGTTTCTTTAACGGTGACAAATCATCAGTATGTTTTGGAAGGGCTGTCGAGTAATCGTAATGATCTCTATATTGTTAGTCATGTGCCTGAAGATTTAGACATTCAGGCCAAGCTTTTTATGGAAAATCCATTAGTCGTCCTTGCCCCCAAAAACCATCCTCTGGTGGGTGAGAAAAATATTTCCCTTGAACGGCTAGCCCAAGAACCATTCATTATGCGTGAACCGGGATCCGGAACTCGGCGGGCAGCTCAAACCTTATTTGAATCCCATGGGATTTCGCTAAAAGTACGGTTGGATTTGGGCAGTAATGAAGCGATTAAGCAGGCGATCGCAGGCGGAATGGGCTTGTCGGTGTTATCGAAGCATACGATGGCGCTGGAAGGGTTGACGAATCAGTTGGCGATTTTGGATGTAGTAGAATTCCCGATCGCCCGAAATTGGTATGTCATTTATCCCTCAGGTAAACAGCTTTCAACCATTGCACAAGAGTTCTTAGACTACTTGTTAAATGAAGGCAAACAAATCGCCAAAGAAACATCTGCCGAGGGATTACTCAAATAGAATTCAGTTATTCAATTCTCGTTTTGGATAAATTCTTCCCATGGTATGCTGATATCCAGATCAAACATTCTAATCTAAGGCTTATATATGCTTTCTTCCCGTGCCAGCGGTATTCTGCTTCATCCCACATCTCTCCCCAGTCGATTTGGCGTTGGGGAGTTGGGGCGCGAGGCACGGCAGTTTGTTGATTTCTTGGCACAATCTAAACAGCAGTTTTGGCAAGTGTTGCCGTTAGGTCCGACGGGCTATGGTAATTCGCCTTATATGTGTTATTCAGCGATCGCGGGTAATCCTTTATTGATTAGCTTAGAAGTACTTCATGAACAGGGATTATTGAGTGATGAACAGCTTAGTAATTATCCTGATTTTAATCAAGACCAAGTAGAATTCGATCGGGTCATCTTAACCCAATATCCGCTCTATCATCATGCTTGGAATAAGTTCCAAGAAATTTCATTAAAAACTCAACCTGATTTGCAAGCTGCAACGGATCATTACCAACGTGAACTACGAGACTACAAAGATCAGCAAGCTAAATTAAATAGCCTAACCGAATCTCACGTTATTGACTTTCCCCTAGCTCCACCGATCGCCCCTGTTATCCATTCATGGCTGGCCTTTGAGGAATTTTGTAAATCTAAAGCCCATTGGCTTGATGATTATGCATTGTTCATGGCATTGAAACAATTTCATGATGGTAAATGTTGGACCGAATGGGAATTAGATATTGCTTGGAGAAATCCTGATGCGATCGACATGTGGACTAAAAAGTTACAGCCTGAAATACAGTTCCAAAAATACTTACAGTATGAATTTTTCAATCAATGGCGTGCATTAAAACAATATGCTAACGATCGAAATGTTCAGATTATTGGAGATATTCCGATTTATGTAGCCCATGACAGTGCCGATGTCTGGGGAAGTCCAAAGAATTTTCAAATTGACGATAAAACGGGAGCCGTTGCTCAAATGGCGGGTGTCCCACCGGATTACTTTAGTGAGACCGGGCAGCTGTGGGGAAATCCGGTTTACAACTGGGAGCATTTGCAGAAAACTAATTTTGCTTGGTGGATTCAGCGATTTGAGGCAATGTTAGAGCTAGTAGATTGGATTCGGGTGGATCATTTTAGGGGTTTTGAAGCCTATTGGTCGGTTCCTCATGGTGAAGAAACTGCTATCAATGGAACGTGGGTGAATGCGCCCGGTGATGAGTTCTTTCAGGTATTGAAAGAGAAGATGGGTTCATTGCGAATCTTGGCGGAAGATTTGGGCGTGATTACGCCAGATGTGGAAGCATTGCGCGATCGATACGATTTCCCTGGAATGAAGGTGCTACATTTTGCATTCGGTTCTGATCCGGGGAATATATTTCTACCCTTCAACTACCCCCGCAATTGTTTGGTTTATACGGGAACCATGACAATGACACGACGGTGGGTTGGTTTGAGAAATTGGGAGATTGGGAACGTGATAATCTAATAGCCAGTATTGGATATATTAGTCCAATGGGTATTCATTGGGATTTGATTCGGACCGCGTTGAATTCGGTGGCAAATCTATCGATATTTCCATTGCAAGATGTGTTGGGTTTGGGGACTGATGCACGAATGAATTTTCCTGGAATTGCCGAAGGGAATTGGGCATGGCGATATAGAGGTGAGGCAATTTGGACGGATTGGATTCGCGATCGATTGGGACATTTGACTGAACGATCGGGCCGATCGATTTAGACCTAGATTCAAAGTTTCGATTAACAAACACATGTAATCTATCAGTAAGATTTCGTGTGTTTGTTAATTAAGCAATCAATATCTACTCACATCGCGATCGTATATTCCCCCGTTTCCGTGAATGGCACTACTCGACCCATTGCCGCCACAAACTTTTTATCGGTCGCAGCCAATGACTCCGCCGAAATACTTTTCCACTCTTCCCGAGATCGCCACTGCGTCAAAATCACCACTTCTCCAGGTGTTTTCATGCTGCACAGCACCTGCTTATTGAGAAATCCCGGCTGTTTTGAGAGAAATGGGGTCCAGATGTCCCGATCGGCCTGCACAAAATGATCCACCTCTTCCGGTGCAACCTTAACCCGTAAATATTCCACCGCAATTAGATGCTCAACAACCATGCTTGCCCCTTCTAAATTCTGACTCTAACTAAACCAGCTTAAACGATGCTTGGGTTCGGATTTTGCGATCGTTAACCCGAACGTCCTCTTTCAAAAACCTTTGCCACAATTTGCCACAATAATAAAGCAAAGAGTTTCAAGCTAAATTTACCGTAAAAATCATGGATAACCACAACTGGCTCAACCAACTGCTCATGCTCGGAGTCGGCACCACTAGCATCGCCGCCGAGAAATTTAAGGAAGTCAGTGACCAGTTGGTCCGAGACGGTAAGCTCAATCCTGAACAGGCATCAATATTTGTTAATGACCTACTGAAACAAGTTCAGGTCAATCAAGGCGACCTTGAAGTGCAATTTCAACGCCAGGTTCGCAATGTTATGCAGGATATTGGGGTGGCGCGGCAATCTGAAGTTGATGAATTGCGCGGGCGAATCGATCGGCTAGAGCGGCAACTCCGTGAACTGGAAAACAAGAACTGGCGTTAATATTAGACGTGATAAATTTATAAAAAATTCAGGAGAAGCAAATCTAGTGAGAGAAATCCTCATCAGCCTAGGCGTTGTCGTGGCTTGCGTTGTCATTTTGTTGGCTGCCCAATTCAACGCTCCCAAGAGTGAAGCGATCGCCGCTGAGCTGATCACAAAACCCACAATCGCTGATATTGTGTCGAATATTGTGGTTAAAGAAACTACAAAGCTTATGGAACCTATCGCTGGAAAGAAAACCGTGGACGAAAATTTAATCACAACCGCTTCTGGGTTGCAGTACGTTGAGCTAGTCGAGGGCACAGGCGCACAGCCGATCGCTGGCCAAACCGTTGTGGTTCATTACACCGGAACCCTGACTGATGGCAGCAAATTTGACAGCTCGCGCGACCGCAATCAACCTTTTTCCTTCAAAATTGGCGCAGGTCAAGTGATTCAAGGATGGGATGAAGGCCTAGCAACCATGAAAATCGGTGGTCGTCGCAAATTGGTGATCCCAGCAAAATTGGGTTACGGCGATCGTGGCGTAGGTCCGATTCCCGGCGGCGCAACGTTGCTTTTTGATGTCGAATTGCTAAAGATCGTACCTTAGGCCGATCGTTGAGTTGACTTAACAGAACAAGCCTCCCTAAATGTTTTCCCTATGGAATTATTTGCGGAGGTTTTGTTTTTGTGGATTTTCTTGATTCGATCGCTTTAATATCTAGCGCAATTATCTAATCGCAGCATGAAGCTGTTCCATCCAAGTTCGAGTTCTATAGATTCCCTTGAGTAATGAAGGAACTCCAGGATTCCAGTAACTCAGTTTACTGACGTTTTTACTTCGGATGAGGGCGATGTTCTGTGAGCCAGCAAAGCTGAACGTCCATCCAGGGTTTGGCTTTCGCTGAGGGCGATTGGGTAGATTATTTGAGTAGCGATTTACCAAATAAAAACCAACAAATCCATGCGATGTGATGGATGATTACGATCGTCCAAAAGACAGACTGATAGGTTGCCTTGCGATTTTTATGTCTCAAAATTCGTTGAGCTAAAAATCCACCAATCCAGCCTCCAGCAAGTTCAAATAGATGTAATGTTTGTTCAGAAGTTCGCCATAGTCTTCGTTTGGCACGAGATTTGTCCTCCGAGTACAAGGCATACGTCAATAAACTCATCACAGTGTAGAGAATAAGTGGAAGTGGATTTTTAGTAGTCCAAATAAAATGGGTGGTACCAACTCCAGGTAGCAAAAGTAGAAGAAGCATCTCAAGGGTCGGAAAATTTGCCTGGGGTGAATAATTAGATTTCACGTTTCCAGATAAGGCTGTGGAGGAGGACGTTGGTTTAATCCGTGCGCCTAAGATAAAAGCATTGCACGCACGAGTTTTACCATCTGAGTCAACGATCGTGTAGTAGTAAATAACATCATTTTCTCGCGGACGACGAGTCGAATCTTTTAGTTCAGAAATATGTAAGTAAATTTCTTGACTGCCATTAGCAGGCTGAATGAATCCAAACCCACGATTATCCTTCCATGTTTTAAGTTTTCCGCTACACAGACTAGTTTGCATGATTTAGAAGTATTTCATAGCTAATTTCAATCGGATTTGGTGGCAGAACTTTTAACTGAGCATTCGGGAGGCGATCGCATTTCACTTTCCAATCTATCATCTAACATCTGACCCATAAATTGCGAATTACCTGATTACACGATCGCCTGTAATTGTTCCATCCAAATGCGAGTTCCATAAATCCCTTTGAGTAAGGATGGAACACTCAAATCCACATCTAAATTTTCCCAATGCAAACCATAACCGGATGGCGTAATCTCAATAGCCGCTAGATCCTCAGCGCTGGCATTCGTCAATCCTTGTCCTAAGCGACAGGGAAACATAAATGTAGAACCATCCCGAAGCTGAATCACAATCTTCTCAGTGTCTCGATCGTAATGGGCAGAAATAGCACGAGGCTCTGTTAAGTCCGCTATTTTTGTATTCATTTCAGCTTGATCGAACATCTCATTCAGTTCTTGCTCAGTGCGTTCCATGAATTGTCCTCTAGGATTCCAATAACTCAGTTTGCCGATCGATGACCAGTTCTAAAGCTTTTTTTGCATCACTTCGCCTACCTTGGAAGAAGATAACTCTTGGTTGCTCAAGCGCACTTCCTAAATCAATGTTTAACTTCCGTTTCCCCTTTCAGCACATGAACGTGAGGAGGCTCATGGTCATCAGTATAGATAACCACGCGAAATCCATCCTGCCGAGAAACTGTATGCATGAAGAACTTAACCTCAGAACCGATTGATAAAACCTAACCCACCACCCCTTCCAACGTCTCCACAAAGGTCGGATAGGAAATCGAAGCCGCTTCCGCCCGATGAATCGTCGTCGTTCCCGCAGCATTCAGAGCCGCGATCGCCAAACTCATCCCAATCCGGTGATCTGTAAAACTATCCACCTCAGCCCCGGTCAGCGCCGTCCCACCCACAATCTCCATCCCATCGGGCAACTCCGTCACCTTTGCGCCCATGGCATTCAACTGATTCGCCATCACGGTAATCCGATCGCTCTCCTTCACCCGCAACTCTTCGGCATCTTTAATCACGGTTGTTCCTGATGCAAATATTGCAGCAACCGCTAAAATCGGCACCTCATCGATCAATCTTGGAATAATCGAACCTTCCAACGTAATGCCGCGCAATTGGCTCGATCGCACCCGCAGATCTGCCACAGGTTCCCCCGTCACTTCTCGCGCATTCAAAATCTCAATATCTGCGCCCATCATTTGCAGCGCTTCGAGAACTCCGGTGCGGGTCGGATTCATGCCAACATTTTCAATCGTCAAGTCAGAACCGGGCACGATCGCCCCTGCCACCAACCAAAACGCCGCCGAACTAATATCCCCCGGCACAATCACCGTTTGCCCGATCAACTTCGCACCGCCCACCACCGTCGCACTGATACGATCGGGATCGACTTTGACGATCGCCCCAAACGCCCGCAGCATCCGTTCACTGTGGTCACGAGATAGGGCAGGCTCTGTCACCGTGGTTTCGCCGTCCACCATTAAGCCCGCCAACAGAATGCAGGATTTGACCTGTGCTGATGCGATCGGAGACTCGTAGGTCATGGCGTTGAGCGTTTGTCCCTGAATGGCCAAGGGAGCTAAAGAATTTCCCTTGCGGCCCCAAATTTGTGCGCCCATTTGTTGCAAGGGTTTCACGACACGAGACATGGGCCGCGATCGGATGGAATGGTCGCCCGTGACGGTGAAAAAACGATCGGGATGACTGGCCAAAATCCCCAACATCAGCCGAGTCGTTGTCCCCGAATTCCCCGTATCCAGCACATCTTCCGGTTCTCGAAGGTTGCCCAAACCAATGCCTTGAACTCGGACTTCGGTGCTATTCAGTTCAGAAATCGTCGCCCCCATCGCCCGGAAGCAAGCCGCCGTACTGCGTGGATCTTCTCCTAACAGCAAGCCATGAATCACGGTCTCGCCGTCGGCTAATGCGCCCAACATGAGCGATCGATGCGAAATCGACTTGTCGCCTGGAATCTGAATCCGTCCCTGCAATCCAGATGTAATCTTGTCACCTTGAATCACAAGATCCTGATGACTGCTGACAGAATTCACTGAAATGGCTGAAGGGGGATTCATAGAGGATTGATTTAGGGGAGTGAGGGACGAGATTTCACGGACAATCCTATCAAGGAACGTCTCCACTCCTCACACCCAAGATTTTATGCTTATTGCTATTGAGACCCGATCCCCCTAGCTCCACCGGATTTGGAGGGAATTCGGGAGACTCCAAAATCATTCATTGCCAGACATTATGAATCGCATAGGCACTAAATTTATGATCAGCACTCATCAGTGATAATTCTTGGGTAATTGCTTGGGAAATGATGATTCGATCGAATGGGTCGTTGTGGTGAAATGGCAGGCGAAGGTAGGTTTCGGTGTCTGAAAAGACGATCGGTAGAATTTTGATTTCAAGCTGGTTTAAAAGGTTCTCTAAGTCATGAAATTCAATTCCTAAGTTCAACTTTCCTTTTCCGATTTTGATTGCCATTTCCCAAAGGCTTGCAATGCTGATATATAAATCATTGTCAGGGGCTTCAATCAAATCAAGCATAGATTGACTCAAGCTGGAATTGCCTTCGATGTACCAAATTAGAATGTGGGTATCAATGAGTAAATCCATGGGCTACAGGTATTCTTCAAATTCTTCAAGAGGTGCGTCAAAGTCGTCTGACATTGAGATTTTCCCTTTTAGGATACCGAAGCCATTGCGTTTCTTTTTGATTTTGGGAAGGGTTTCTTGTGTGGGAGATGAGAGAAAGGTAATAAGGACACGGCTTTCATGGATGTTGTGGGGAGTTTCTAAAAGCTCGATCGTCCCATTACGATAAATTCCTTCGACAGCTTGTAGCATTGTGGGTTACTCCTTTTCGTTCATTATAGCGGTTCTTGCAAAAGGCCCGATCCCCCTAGCCTCCTTGAAAAGCGGAACCGGGAATGGACCGAGATTTATCGGAATAAACCAAACTATTGAAACAATTTCTTAGTCCCCCTTACCAAGGGTGACTTAGGGGGATCGGTCCGCCCGAATCTCCTGTAACTGTTGAATGATTCCCACAACTTGATCGGCAATGGGAGAACCAATGTGGCGGAGGATGGCTTCGGATTGCTGAAGGTAATCTGATGCGGTATCAAAATCGCTCTGGAAGTGGCAGAAGTAATCGGTTGAGAAGTTGTTAGGTTAACGAAGGAAACCCAAATTATAAAATCGGCGATCGCACTGAATCACTTGGGTTTTGGAAGAATCTTAAAGAGGGAGACAACAAGGAATGACGAAACATCCACCCTGAGATCTTTGTGACTTCAACGTCTGCGCGGCAGCTTTGCAGGCTTTGAATCGCTGAGGAGCTATTTGAATCGCTGCGCTTAAATTTTGATGAGTCAGGATGTGTTTCACATAGTCTGAGCAAGATTTGTCTCCATGCAACAACCGATGGGGACAGGAGAACCCTTTTCGGGGTGAAATATGTGTACGGTAAACGTTGAGGAAGGCGATCGCCGACTGGGTGGCAAAGGGTTCAAAGGTGTTAGCGTTCATGAGTTTAAGAGGGGATAGACATCACACCTCAGATCGTATCCAAAACCAACCCTGAAGAACTCTATCAAGAGTGTAATTTACAGAAAGGGAATGAATCACTTAAGTTGCTTGAGCGATCGCTCAGTCTTTGTTTGAGTGAGCCAAAGTGAGTAGGCTATTTTATTGCTAGGTTTTCAAGCTACCTCTGCCGAAAGTCACATGCTAACGATTGAGCTAACCGGACGGTGACAATATTTGCATCATTGCCGATAGCATGTACCTCCGTTCCGGTGCAAGCGCTTGTTGGACTGCATTACGATAGCCTTGCTGCATACGGTTTCACAAACTCTTTACCTGTAATTTCACAAGCAATATGATTAATAAACTGGGCTGGAGCAACTTGAAGAAACTCTGTAAGAATCCAGTTGTGTTGAGTATCGAGGTGACGGGCTAACGTTATTGGATCATATCGAGATAACTCACTAAGCTTATGCATAGCAACAAAAAGTAAAGGTAGTTGTGATTTTTTAACAGGTTGAACTGTCTTAAGATTTTTTTTAATATACCAGCTATTAACAGAAGCAAAAATAGGGGTTACATCTTGCCGAACTTGATTGTGATAAGTGATTAAGCTCTTTAAATTAGTGGATTGTTGATTACCTCTATTTTTCCAGCTAAATCGCTTTTTTCGCCTAATCAAACAACGATCCTTCACTCCTGCATCTACTTCGTATCCCGACGGTAATATATTTTGCAACTGACTAGATACATATCTATTATCTAGCTCTACAACAAACCAGGCATCAGAGGAAGCCTCTTTGCGAACGAACATGGGCTTCTTTACTGGAAGAAATAGCTCAGTTGCAGATTTATAAGTTAGTGTGAATGCCCTGTGCATAAATGGAAGGTGATGAAAAATTTCTTTCAAAGAGTAGTCTTCTTGAGGTTGAACATTTTCCCCTAAAAAGCTACATAAAGAATGCAACACACCACTACCTTTCAGTTGTACTATTTCATTAGTCAGGCTCTTCTTCCCAGGTTTTGTGTAACCAGTAACACCATGCTTGTCAGAGAAGGGAATCTTTTTTTGTGTAAGCAATGCCTTAGTAGCATTCAAGATGCAGTAATACGATGTGAGTGGTGAGGAAACTGAAGATAATTCAATGGATGCTTTATAGAATTCACGAGATTGATCCCAGTAGAAGCCAGCCTCATCATTCTTTGCACGACGGAGCCATAAAGCAACGTAGTCCCAAGGATCGTCAGATAGAACTGTATCACCTCCAAAGTCAGGGCTTGAGACGGCAGAGTGAATATAGACCGCTTTCCCGTTAATCACAATTGGTGCAAATCCCATATTTCCCGCAACACACAATTCAAACACTTGTAGTCGAGATAATGATATGGCAATTTGGCGAGTCTTGCGGCTTTGCAGTCCAACAATTATATGTACAGATAATTTTCTACCTAAGTACCCAGGACCGGATCTTAGCCTGAATATTTTCCGCATAAATCCGACTTTTAGGATTTTAGACCGACAGATTACCCGCCTAAGTGCCAAAATTCGGATTTTAGACCAACAGAATCAATACTACTCGGTGGGATTGTATGTCTCATTGTAGATTTCACTCACCAACCGACCGTTGAACGTCCAGTGCTGACCCGGTGCAACACTGTAATCAAGACCAAGAACGACGCGGGTTGCAGCTGTAAGCGATTGTTCTTCCTCTTCTAGCTTGACGCGCCTTGCAGCCACAACCGTAACCGTTGTCTCGTTGTGCACTGACTGTAACAGCGAGCCATCAGGTATGCCCATTTCATGGAAGTTGAGGTTGGGCCTACGGGATTTAAGCTGTTCACCCGCTGTAATTGACTGCTGGTCAAGCTCTGTGGGCTGTTGTGATACCGTTGCCGTTGCGTCTTCAGTGTGCAGTAACTTGAGAATGGCAATAGCCTGCTCAGGGGCAATACTAAAAAACTCACGTCTTGGGTTGGTGCGGTTTGGAGCAAATGCCACATGTAATGCTTTTTCGACTTCCTCCGAATTCTGAACTCTGCACGCATATTCAAGGGTGAATGGGACGGGCACCCCGGTTGTATAGAGCTGCGCTATACGAGAACTTGCTTCTTCTTGGCTTGTGCGACCAATCTTTACGAGATTCGGCATTGCCGGATTTGTGAGTACATATACGACGCTGTAAATAGTCATGGTCTTTTGTTCCTAACAGGTTATGTGGACGGAAAATTTATGTATAAGTACCCCGATCGAGGATCTTAGCCCTATTCTTTGTGTTTAACTCCGATTTGTTGAATCTTAGACCGATAACTAAGATTGTTGGAACTGGAATTGGTGAAATTAAGATGCGGTCCCAACTGCCTCGATCGCCTCCTCTAGTGCGATCGCCACATGAGTCCAATGCGTCCCACCTTGGCAAAACACGGTGTAAGGTTCCCGCAATGGGCCATCGGCGGAGAACTCCGAAGTGCTGCCATCGATGAAGGTTCCGCCTGCCATCACTAACTCGCTCTCATAACCCGGCATTTCCGCTGGGACAGGTTCTAGATAAGAACCGATCGGCGACCATTCCTGCACAGCTTTACAGAAGGCGATCACTTTTTTCGGATCTCCCAGTTTGATGGCCTGA
>JAYUEW010000332.1:0-31767 GCA_043739045.1 Synechococcales cyanobacterium | reverse complement strand
AAAAAGCTGGGCCAGTTTGGCCTTACATCTGATCTCGATGCATCTTTAACAAAGTGATAAAAGTTATTTACCTGCTCCCACATTTCTGATGAAATTATTTCCCGCACCGATCGCGCATTTTCCCGCGCACTATTCAAACAAGACAGAATTGAATTGGGATAGGCTTCATCAAAGGTCAAAAAATGAATCACATTCTCTGGTGTGACCTTACCGTAGCGCTTAAAAAACAGAGTACGATCGCCCGATGTCATGATCAGTGGTTCCCACTGCTGAACCATACCCATGGGCATGTCCAAAGACATATTGAAATTTACATCACTAAAACGAGCAATATTTTCTGCTCGTTCAATGTACCGATTGAGCCAATAAATCGAATTTGCAACACGACTAAGCATAATTTAAGCAGAAATAATGGGTTCAAAACTAAAACAATTCACAAATCATCATTCACAAATTACCCACGTATCTTTACTACCGCCGCCTTGAGATGAATTCACAACAAGTGATCCTTTCTTTAGCGCCACTCGGGTCAAACCACCGGGATTTACAAAAATATCTTTACCATACAAAACGTAAGGCCGTAAATCCACATGACATCCTTGGAATTCATCATCAATCAATGTCGGAACCCGAGAAAGATCCAATGTTGGCTGAGCAATATAATTCCGAGGATTAGCTTTGATTTTTAACGCAAATTCCTCTCGTTCTTCTGGAGTCGCATGGGGACCAATTAGCATTCCATAGCCACCGGATTCATTCGCCGCTTTGACTACTAATTTATCTAGATTTTGCAACACATGATCTTGTTGTTTAGGATCCCAACACAAATAGGTCGGCACATTTGATAATAGGGGTTCTTCATTCAAATAATACCGAATCATCTCCGGCACGTAAGCATAGATTACCTTATCATCTGCAACGCCTGTCCCTAGTGCATTTGCTAATCCTAAGCGACCCTGACGATAGACGTTCATCAATCCCGGAATTCCTAATAAAGAATCCGATCGGAATGCTGTTGGATCAATAAAATCGTCATCAATGCGGCGATACAGCACATCGACACGTCGTAATCCTTTGGTGGTGCGCATTTGCAAAAAGCCATCGACCACCACTAAATCACGGCCTTCGACTAATTCCACACCCATTTGCTGGGCTAGAAATGAATGTTCAAAATAGGCGGAGTTGTAAATGCCTGGAGACAACAATGCGACGGTCGGATCTGTAATATGATCGGGGACTAAATTAGTTAGAGTATCGAGCAAACGACAGGGATATTCTTCTACGGGACGGATGGGGACTTTCTCGAAAACCTGTGGAAATGTACTTTTCATCACGCGCCGATTTTCTAGTACATAGGAAACACCCGATGGACAGCGCAAATTATCTTCTAGAACTAGCCAATTCCCATCCCGATCGCGTACCAAGTCACTACCTGTAATGTGACACCAAATTCCCTTGGGTGGCTTGAGGCCCATACAGACTTTGTGAAAGCCACTGGCCGATTCAATTAATTCTGCCGGAATTATTCCGTCTTTTACAATCTTCTGGTCGCCATAAATGTCTGCCAAAAATTGATTTAATGCCTCAATGCGTTGTTTCAACCCCTTGTCTAGAGTTGCCCACTCTGATGCCGAGACAATGCGCGGCACAATATCAAAGGGAAAAATTTTCTCCGTTCCTTGGTCGTCGCTGTAGACGTTAAACGTAACACCCATTTTAAACAGTGCTAACTGGGCGGCCCGTTGACGACGCTGTAATTCGGGCATAGTGAGGGACTCTATGCGATCGATTAAGGTCTGAGCATCGGCCCGAGGAATGCCTTGACTCTCAAATAGTTCGTCGTAAAATAGCCCAGGATCGTAGTTCGAAAATTTCACAAGAGTTTGTCCAATCACTAATAGTCAATAGTCAGCAGTATGAATCAGCAAATGATTCTAAGGAAAACGATACTAACAGTTATGGGGAAAAGATGTTCAAGGATAACGTTTAGGGAAAAACTTAAACTTTTCTCGTGATCTGTGGCTTCCAATTAAGTTTATCAGTCCCTAAACCGACATAGATATTTTCAGTCTAAAACAAAAAACTTCGATCAAAATCTCGATCGAAGTTTTCTACGTAATTTTACAGGGACAATTTAGCCTAATGCTCTCAGACGATTGCGATAAATTGCGGTATCAACACCATCTTTAGTTGTGCTGGGAGCTTGTTGAATTTGGCGGTTAAGCTGACTGATGCGATCGGCTGTGTTGGGGTGGGTATTGAGGAAGGCCGGAGTTGAGGATTTGCTGGCTAGGAGTTTTTGCATGAAGTTGACCATTTCGACTTGCGCGTAGCCCGATCGGGTTATGTTCACTAATCCCCGTTGATCAGCATCAAATTCATCCCGGCGACTATGGGGACGTTTTAGTGCAAGTTCGACCCCGATTTGGACCGCTTGGCTCTTGTCTAAGCCCGCCACTCCTAGAATGCCTTGGGCGACAGCGGCTTCACGCATTTGCTTTTTAGAATGACCGCCTGTAATGTGTCCCATTTCGTGGCCAAGGACGCTGGCGAGTTGGGCTTCGTTGTCGGCAATTTTTAGGAGTCCTTTGTTGATGTAGACGAATCCGCCCATGGTGGCAAATGCATTAATCCCGTCGTCATCGACGATTTGGAAGGTGAAGGGTAAGTTAGGTCGAGTGCTTTGTGGGACGAGGCGTTGGCCGATTTGGGTGACGTAGGCTGTGGCGGCGGGGTTATCAAGGATGCGGACTTGACTAGATTTCAGTTCTGCGTCGATTTGCTTGCCGAGGTCCACTTCTTGCCGATCGTTCATGCTGCTGAGTTGGACGACTTGGAGACCGCGTTGCAAGATGTCGAACCAACTGAAGGCATGGGAAATGGTGGGGGTTGCAAGGGTGAAGACAAGTGCTGATGCAGCGGCGAGTAGCGGGTAGAACCAAGACCGACGGGTAGAGAGAGTGGGTTTCATGAAATTAATTCCTCGCAAACAGTTGGTGAATAGCTGGTGAGTAAGACGAGACGGAAGCTGAAATCTTGGTAGATTCGTTTTCAAATATTCTATTAACTATCGATCGACTTCCTTATGTAGAACTTGCTTGTTTTGACGTGGAAGTTAACATTTTTGTTTCTGAACGATCGGAATTTCTCTTTCTCTAGTCTATGAAAAAATAAATTTAGGCTCCCTTCTACCTAAAGAAGTGGATGACGGTAACTAAGTCTATTCCCCACAATGGGTGTGCCAGAAGCCCCCAGGCCTCAATTCTGCGGGAGTAAAAGTTCCGAAGCTCCTAGAATTAGGAGTTGGGAGCTTCCGATCGGCTTATTCTTGGGAATTGCCTGACTATTTTTTGGTGGCGATCGCAATCTTAACACCATCGATTTTCTTCACTTGATCTAAGACTGCCACAATGTTTCCATGCTCAACGCTTTTATCTGCATTAATGATTACACTCGTTTGTTGGTTTGCCAGCATCAAGGATCTAACATTAGTTTCCAGTTGATCGAGTGGAATAATATTTTTGTTTAGTGCCAGTGTTCCATTCGATAAAACGGTGATATTAACCTTTGTTTGTTGTTGCTGTTGGGATTGCGATGCCTTGGGTAAACTTACAATCAATCCTTCTGATTTTGTTAAGTACAAGGTAGACATGATAAAAAATGTCAAAATTGCAAACACTACATCCATCAATGGCACAAGTGTCGTAGAGACTTCAATCGGTCGATCGGATTCAATCGGAGTACGGATCATACAAGTTCCACCATTTCAATACTATTTTCTAATCGACAACGCTGAACCAATTCCATTTGCCCTGCACATTCCTCGAGTAAGGTCATTTGACGTTGATATGCACTTCGGAAAATAGTGATAACAACAAGAGCGATCGTTGCAACCACAATTCCGGCAGCGGTGGTTACTAGTGCTTCTGCGATTCCGGCTGACACTACGGCACTCTTTGTTCCACCCACATCTCCAATATTTAATCCACTAAAAGCCTGAATCAAACCTGTCACTGTACCCAATAACCCTAACAATGGTGCTAATCCGACAATCATTTCATACCAATTCATAAACCGTTTCAGTCCCGGTATTTCCGATCGTAACTCCGTCTCTATCGCCAATCGAAAGGTATCCATATTCGGATTTTTCAGTTGTAATGCTGCCAACATAATCCGAGCAAGGGGCAAATCTAAATTTCTTTGAGCTTTCTCCACCGCAAGTTCTGGCTGTTGTTCATATAGGGCGACTAATTCTTTTGCAAATCTTGGCTGACGCTGCGATATCTTTAACCAAAACCGTCCTCGTTCGATCGCCGATGCAATTACAAAAATCGAAAATCCCAATAGCGGAAACAATACAAGTCCGGCAGTCGTAAACAACAGATTAAATAACTCCATCCCAGATTCCTTTATTCCCTGTTCAAAACGTACAACGCCAAAAAGATTATGGTACAGTTATGGTCTTAGTGCAAGTCTTTCTCAGTAAGACAGTCTGTCGTAGTTCAGATTTAGTTCTCCCATGGAATCATCATCTTTATCTCAATCCTCTACTCCATCAGCGTTACAGCAGCGCGAACAAGAACGACAGCGACAGATTCATTCATTTAAATTTACAGTTCCGATCGCCTTAGTTCTGCATCTTGGTTTGGGGTTAGTTTACGCAAGTTCAATTGCTAGAAATATGGTTGATTCGCCTCAAGAAGAAGTTGAAATTATTGTGGACGATACCCCAAAAGAGAATTTATTAGAATCTGGCGGGAATGGAGGTGGTAGTTCTGCATTTTCACTGTTTCAGGGGAATGGTGGAGCAGCGAGCGGTAACGTGGACGGTAATAATGTTGCAACTTTGGGCAATCCATTTTCTATCCCTGAACCCAGCCCAGCAGTAGAACCCAGCCCAATAGAAAATATAGCCGCACCCATCGAGCCTGAGTTAAAACCCATAGATCCGGTAACAGAAGCCTCGCCTGAAGTCCCACAAGAACCCAAGCTAGAAATCAAAAAAAAACGTGAAGAAAAAGTCGAGGAAAAGTCTCAAGATAAATCTGATCCGAATTCTAAAACTGATTTAAAAACAGACAAAAAGACTGGCGTAGCCCCAGCAAAATCAGGTCAATTTGACGGTAGCGCTAGTGGTAAAGGTGGCAAAGGCGATCGTAACACTGGGAAGCTCAATTCCAATGCAACTAATAATGCAGTCGGAACAGGTAAGGGAACAGGATCCGGAAGTGGATTAGGTAACGGCAACGGATCGGGAAATGGCAATGGATTAGGTAACGGCAATGGATCGGGAAATGGATCAGGGAATGGCAATGGGGCGGGATTACCGAATAGCCTCAATCAAATTAAGCCGAATCAAATGCCACTAGAAGCTTCAAAACCGATCGTTCCTGTGGTGATGAATCCCTCTGCTCAATCAAAACCTGCTACGAAGAAAGGACCAAAATGCGTCGAAAATTGTGGACTGAGTGAATATCTCGGTGCTGAAGGAACCTTGCGCATTACTCAAGAAATTAGCAAAGATGGCACAGTTATTCCTAAACTTTTACAATCTAGTGGTGATCCCGAACTCGATCGTAAAGCCCTCGAAGCCGTCAGCCGTCGAAAATATGAAGCCTCTGAAGACGGGGGGCAAACGACTATCCGGGTGACTTCTCAGCAGGAGGGGTCAGACTTCCAGCGTCAACAGGAATCTCGCCGCCAACAGCGACAAGCCGAACAGCGACAAGCCGAACAGGATACGATCGCCCGTGAGCGTGCCCTTCAAGACCAAGAAAATCGCAAACCTGTTGCCCCTGAACCTGCCCCTGAGCCTATACCCGAGCCTGTTCCGTCGCCTGCTATGCCTGTGCCTGCCGTACCTGCTAAGCCTGAGCCTCCGGCACCTGCGATCGAACCTGTCATTCCTGCGTCTGTAGTGCCCGCTCCCTTACCTAAGCCTGTAGATCAAGATATCGAGCCTGCGCCCGTAGCGCCTGAATCTTCTGTAGCATCTCCCGTACCTGAACCTGTGGTATTACCCACTCCTTAAATCAACTCCCTAGTATGACGAGCTGTCTTTTGACAGACTTCATAGAGTCAATACAAGATTGGATGAGTTTGTCTTCTTTAGAAAAGTAACATGCATTCCAAGCTTCAAATTTCAACGATCGGATTCAGCAGTTTTATTCTTTTAAATACTCCAGCACTTGCCGAACTCCCGATCGTCCGCCTCCGAGAACTACCAAAAGCTAGCCATCAAGCCCATGAACTCCTGGCTCAAAGTGGGAAGTCTGAAGCCTCTGAAGAAGAACTCATTATTACTGACAAGAAAAAAGATAAGCCCACTGCGGCCCCAGTTTATAAAATCAATCAAGAAGTTCTCAAGAACCAGGGTAGTCGTAGTGTTTCAGAAGTTCTCAAAAACCAGCCTGGATTTGCCATTAATGATACCGGATTCGCAGCAGATATTCACACAGGTGGAAGTTATCGAGGCGCTAGTATTAATCAATCGGTCTATCTTCTAAATGGGCGATCGATCGGGACCAACAACAATACGTATCACGGCAATATTGATCTCAATAGCATTCCTACAAGTACGATCGATCGAATTGAACTTTCTAGTGGTAGTGCCTCCACACTCTATGGATCTGAAGCATTTGGTGGTGTGGTTAATATCATTACAAAACCTGGAAGCCAAATCCCAAAGCTTACCCTGGGTGTGACATTGGGTTCCTTTGGACAACAGAACTATCGTGTTGGCTATGCCGGATTCGCCAAAGGTTTGGATTATGCCTTTGGGTATGAGCAGGGTCGCGCTGACAACAATTATGATGTTCCGGTGGGTGCTGCGAATCGTGGACCCAACGGCAAACTTTTTAATTCGGATATTGCCACTAACGCTTACTATGGCCGAATTAGTGCCGCGCTTGATCCTCGTAACACATTAACGTTTGATGCGACTAAGATAACTAGCCAAAAGGGATTAATTTACTTTGGGTTTCCACTACAACGAGATCGCCTTGATCATGATGCTTACAACATTGGGTTGAATTTACGATCGGAATTATCAAAAGATTCAATTCTAAACACAACGATCGGCTACAACCGAGATTATTTCAATACCTATGGACCGACAGGAGCGACATTCTTCCGAACTGGAGACTTGGATTCAAAAGCATTTACCTTTCGACTTGATCATGATTGGCAAATCTCAAAAGGAGTAAAACTTCGTTGGGGAACAGATGTTAAGAATGAATCTTTGAACTCTACGGCAAATAGTAGCAATCCGGCAGTCAGCGCATTTAATGGCAGAATTGATAAATCCCGATTTTTGCCGTCACTGTTTGCATTGGGAACAATTGACCTAGGTGGTAATGTTCAAGCAGAATTAGGACTCCGACAGAACTTCACCGATCGGGCTGGAAATGCGCTCAATCCTAGTCTGGCATTAAATTGGTCTGCAACAAAAGCATTTAACTTGCGAGGCAGTTGGGTTTCTGTGCGACGGTTGCCGGGACTGGATCAACTCTATGCCTACGATACTGTTCACGGCTGGCTTCCCAATGATCAACTTAAACCCGAATTCGGAAGTTCTTGGACCATTGGTGCAGATCTTAAGTTGAATGATAAATTCACTGGACAATTGACGTATTTTGGAAGTAGTCTCAACGATCGTATCGCAACTCAGTCTTTGGGCATTGGCCAACCAAGTAAATGGCAAAATATCGGACTGGTCAATACTAATGGTCTTGAGTTCGCGCTGCAATACCAGATCACACCTGAATGGCGGACCTTTCTCAACTATACCTATACTGATGCTCGCATTGCCACAGGAGCAGACACAGGACGACAGCTTAGTCAGATTCCGTTTTCTGTAGCGCAGTTCGGGCTAGGGTATGACCATCGCGGTTGGAAGGTTAACTTGCTGAATAATTACTATAGTGGTTCGAGACGATCGTTATTCCTCAATCCGGGTGATACCGCTGACAGCTATTCTCCATCTTGGCTCAATGTAGATCTAAATGCCCGAGTACCTCTTACACCCCAAATCGGAATGACCTTCTATGTCCAAAATCTTTTGGGTGGAACCTATGAAAAAACAAATCGAATCTATGAACCTAGTACAACATTCCGCTTGGCATTAGATGCTGAGTTCTAGACTATTGCGGGGGGGAGGAAGAGTTGTAAGTCGCAAATTAAAAGTCTACGTCGTCGTCGTCTTGGCCATCTTCGAGTTCTTCCAATGCCTCAGTGCCCATGATTTGTGCGATCGTTGGCAGTAATGCGTCTGGTTCTTCAATTACATCAAGTTCATCATCTAGGGTGACAATTTTTCCATCAAATGCGATCGCTAGACTTTTCGTCGCTTTAGTCAATTCATCGACTTCCCAGGATGCTGCATGACTATCTATCTCCTTGGGTGCATGATCATAGATTATCGGTGCAGGAACTTGTTTTGGCGTGGCTTGATGGGTGGCTTGGCGTGTGGCTTGGCGCGTTATGGGGATTACGTTTTGAGGCAGAGTAGGCGACGTGGGGAGGGTCGGTTCAACCATCTGGGGCTGAACCTTAGGGGCTTTTCCCTCCAGTCCCTTCCCTTCAGTGACGATGAGTTTCATTCTCACAGTGCGTTTTAAGGTTTTGGCACAGGCTTCGCCGAGGTGGGACAATTTGGCTTTAACAATACCTAAAATTGATTTTTGGGAAACACCAATTTTGATTTCTTCACCATTCAATTCTACAACATGGCAATATGTACTCAGGGCTGCCCGCGTTGAATCCTGTTCAATATTAGAAAGAATTTCTTGCCACAGTGTGACCATATCTCGAAGACCATCGGGCGGGGTTTCCGATCGAGTTGCGATCGGTACAAGTTTAGGTGCTAGTTCAGATTGAGTTTGAGATTGGGCTGTGGGTGTTTGCGGCTGTATTTGGTGTTGAGTTTGCGGCGGTGCTGTTGTGGGGGCGGCTTGCGATCGGGCTATCGTTGGCATCCGGGCAGTGCTCGTTGATGGTGTTACTACTGAACCTAATGCACTGGGCAATAGTCCCATTAATGTTATTTCTAGCCAAAGTCTAGGCTGAGTTGTATGTTTGATTTGAACTTCTGCGGAACGTAAATGCTGTTGACCTTTTAATATCCAAGCAATTTCTGCACCGTTTGCAAATGTTGTCATTTGTGCCCAAGTAGGGGGCGTAATTGCAGCTAAATCGTTACGAGTTGGGGCCGTTTTTGCAATTAATAAATCACGATAGAAACTAGCCAAATTTTGCAATACAATCATCGGCTCTCGCCCACGATCCATGAGTTTGCGAGTTTGGTCGAGCATTGTTTCAGCGTTGTCAGTTGCGATCGCTTGAACCAGTGCCATTAGATCTCGTTCAGGAACAGCACCGACTAAATCCCAAACTTTATCCACGGAAACTTCATCGGGCGATAAACTCAATTGGTCTAATAAACTTTCGGCATCGCGCAATCCGCCTTGAGATATTTGTCCGACGAGATGGAGTGCGGCGGGGGCGATCGCAATGTTTTCTTGTTTCGCGATATGAACTAAATGTTGAACTAAGGAATCTAGTGGAATTCGTCTAAAATCAAACCGTTGACACCGTGAAATAATGGTCGGTAGAACACGCTGGGGATCGGTTGTTGCTAGGACAAAGATGACCCGATCGGGTGGTTCTTCTAAGGTTTTTAACAAGGCATTGAACGCCGCACTTGTTAACATATGGCAATTATGGACGAGTAAGCCATTGGCAACAAAGTTATGATTATCTTTAACTTCGATATCATAAACATTCTCGACAACGCCAACTTCGATCGACTCAACGATCTCGAAATTTGTAGTCCATTGAGGGAATCGAGAATTGTTTAAAGTCAGAGATCCATCGTCTTGATGTTTTGGCGTTGAGGCGTAGGAATTGATATTGATTTCCCGTTGACTTTCGAGTGAATTTTTGAATTTTGGCTTCATAGGCCCCATGGCCTGCATTTTTGGTAGTCCGTAATTTTGGACGAAGTGCGAATAGTCTTTCAGTCTTGTACCGAAGCCATTCGATTTGTTTAATCCCATGAGTCCAGGCAATTCGGGGAAAGCGGCTGTGGGCATTTGGAAAGCCAATTGAGGCATCTCCCAAAAGTGTTCCATAGACCAATCCCAAAACGGTTGTATCGATCGTTTCTGATTCTGATATGAAGTTTTGAGTACGCTTATTCCAAAGTCCATAACCTTTGAGGTAAGGATGTCTAGACCATTGAGTTTGAATACTTTGAATGCCTTTTCCTTTTTGTTGGAGAAACTCCGGAACGATGAGTTTATTCCCACAACCGCAGGCACAATCGGGGCGCAGGGGTTCAACATGTTGTAAGATGCTGTCCCGATCGTAGATCTTTGTCCCATAGGTATTTCCGCGAAACTGATGTCCTCTCGCATAGCGCCGGATGCGACCATCAGTTCCATATTCATAAATAGATTCCCCACAGCCACAGGTACAGGGGATAAGATTTTCATTCCTTCTTTTACGTCTTTGGCCGGAATCCATCCGCTTTCCGTCCTAATTAAATGATTACCCGTGCATTGAATCTCACGCAACGATTCAGTTCTAAGTTTCATTGTCTGACGAACTCCTTGATCGAGCCATCGGAGAATTGGCTTAAATTCCCATTCTTGTTTGTTCTCGTTGTAACTCAGCGCTTGTCTTCCCTGTAGTGTTGGATCATCAATCCGTATTAATCCCGCATCGGTCATTACCAAGGCATCGCCTGTCAAACATTCGTCAATAATATAAACCTTGTAACGACAACGAACGGGGGCAAATTGCGATCGTTCAATCAATTCCCGAATGCTATCGACTCCCGTATTACTAGCTGCATCAATTTCAATTACATCAAGTGCATTGCCTTTGGTAATCTCCTGACAGACTTCACAAACTCCACAAGGCGTTGGGGTTGGGCTAGTTCCGGCGATGCAATTCAGTGATTTTGCAAAAATTCGGGCACTTGATGTTTTTCCCGTTCCCCGTGCGCCTGTGAAAAGATAGGCTGGGGCAATGCGGTTTTGGGTGAGGGCGCTGCTGAGTGTGATTGCGATCGCCTCTTGGCCCACCAGTTGTGCAAAGGTTTGGGGACGGTATTTGTGGTGGAGAGGAATGTAGGTCATGGGGACGATCGCGATGTAACAGAGATCAATTGTACGATCGATCGGGCGATCGCTTCCTTGGATTGGTGGAGAAGTTGGGAGGAGGGCGATCGTTGCTTTACTAATTTAATGCCTCTAAAAGGATTTCTGATTTGACGATCGATCGGTGATAATAAAAATATCTCATAGCTGGACTGTTAATCGTAAACTATGAATACTGCACTAATTGATTCGATCGTTCAACTTATTCAAACGCTTTCACCTCAAGAACAGCATCTCCTAATACAAAAGCTTCCCCATTCACAGATTAAAGAACTTTCATTGGAAGCTCGTTGTGCTTTTCTGAAGAAGCCGATCGCAGAACGTCGTGCAATGTTAGCTAGACAAGCTGAAGGTCTGATTGATCATTATGAGCATTCAAGTGAATGGCGTGATCTGATGGCGGGAGACATTCTTACGGGAGACATTATTGATGGATAGAAATATGCGACCAAAACGAGGTGAAATTTGGCTTGTCGATTTTGAACCGACGATCGGGAGTGAGATCAAGAAAATTCGTCCTGCATTGGTCATTAGTTCCGATGCCATCAATAAGCTACCTATCAAACTGGTCTCTCCCATCACCGATTGGAAGCCATATTTTGCAGCAAATTTTTGGCATATTAAAATTGAGTCAACACCTAGCAATGGCCTGTCAAAGATCTCTGCTTTAGATGCCCTTCAGCTTCGTGGTTTAGATGTACAAAGGTTTATCCGACGGTTGGGAACAATTTCTGAGAAAACGATGGCTGAAGTGGCGATCGCAATCGTAACAGTGATTGAAGTTGAGCTTTAGATTAGATACTCGATCGACTCGTGTGTCTGTGCGATGGACAACATTAGAATTGTTTTGGATAACATCATGCCGATCGGTCTCTTTATCGGTCTAACAACACTGGACTTCATTTATTTGACACCCAGCATTCCACAACCCAATCAAAAAATAGTCGCGATCGATGCTCTCACCGCAGCAGGAGGGCCAGCCACAAACGCCGCTATGACCTTTCAATGGCTCGGCAATCACAGTCGGTTACTCAGTGCAATTGGCAAACACCCCAGCAGTCAATTTATTCGTTCTGATCTAGCAAATCTAGAACTATTTGATCTCCTACCCGATCGGCTAGAATCACCCCCGATTTCTTCAATATTAGTGACCCAATCCACAGGCGATCGGGCCGTGATTTCAGTCAATGCCACAGAGTTTCAAGTAGATCAGTTTCCCTTGAAGATTTTGGATGGAGTCGATGTTGTATTAATTGATGGGCATCAGATGGTGGTTAGTGCTGCGATCGCGGCATTGGCTAAGGCTCATGGTATTCCCGTGGTGATAGATTGTGGGAGTTGGAAACCAGGATTTGAGACAGTGTTAGCCTATGCTGACTATGCGATTTGCTCCACTAATTTCTTGCCGCCAAACTGCGAACAATCAAATGAAGTATTTGAATTTCTAAATAGTTTTAAAATTCCCTTTGTTGCCATTACTCAAGGGGCAAATATGATTTTATATTGCGATCATAATCGATCGGGAACTGTATCCGTTCCTATCGTTAAAGTAGTAGACACCTTGGGTGCAGGCGATGTTTTTCATGGTGCATTTTGTCATTTTATATTACATCAAGACTTTCCCACGGCATTGTCGAATGCTACTAAAATTGCTGCACGATCGTGTCAATCATTTGGAACCCGATCGTGGCTTTCAGCACTAGATTAAACTATAGGGCATACCCACACCCACATGATAGCAAGATTGTGAGTTATTCCCTTTCCCAACCTGATTTATTCAAATCAATCAACAATCTTTATTTCAAGGCGATGGTTCCTTTAGGATAAAGATTCACTTTCTTTGCCAAACCCATCAATTGCAAACTCCGAATCGCCATCCAAGTCGTATCAATTTCCCACCAACGAAATCCTGACTTTGCGACATGGGGATAGGCATGGTGATTGTTATGCCAGCCCTCACCATAGGTCAAAATCGACACCCACCAGAGGTTTCGAGACCCATCTTTGGCTGCAAAATTTCGATACCCCTGCTCATGACAAGCCGAATTCACAAACCATGTTGAATGCCATAAAAGTACCGATCGGACAAAGATTCCATAGACTACAAATGACCATCCACCTAATGCATACAAACCCACACCCAATGGCACTTGTAAGGCTAAAAAGTAGCGATCGAGAAAGCGATAAAATGCTTGTTTTGCTAAGTCTGGGGCATGGTGACTATACAGTTTTGGATCAAAGCTTTCGGGGCTAGGGTAAAGAATCCAAGCAATGTGACTCCACCAAAAACCGCGACTTGCTGAATAGGGATCTTTATTCAAATCTTCGGTATGGGCATGGTGTTGACGATGGCCTCCGACCCAGAAAATTGGTCCACCTTGAATCGCCAACGCCCCAAATGTTGCAATGATATATTCCAACCAACGCGGCACCCGAAAACTGCGGTGGCTCAGCATCCGGTGATAGCCCATACAAATTCCAATCCCACCAAATAACCAATGCAATAATAATGCAACGCCTAAAGCAGACCAAGAGAACATTAAAGGCGCTGCAATCAATGCTATTAAGTGGAAAAAACTAAAGAACAAAACATTCGTCCAATTCAGCGCAGTAGAACCACCGCCGATCGAGGCAGTTTGATTTTGATTGGTCATCATATTTTTTGGGGATTGAAGAGTTGACTTTTGGAAATGGTGGAGTAGAATTGCAAGTAGCGATGTAAGTTCCGCTTGCAATTACCTTACCAAGCTTTTCCAAAAAATGCAAGTATCACTTACAAAGTCTTCGATCGTTCTCTGTTTTTATAAAAAACCATGGCTTCCTCTTTAACCCGTCAACGCCTTATTCAGTCAGCACTCACGCTTTTTACAAGTGGCGGTATCAGTGCGGCTACGACCCGACAGATTGCGGAAGCGGCAGAGGTGAACGAGGTGACACTTTTCCGGCAGTTCGGAAATAAGCAGGGCTTGATATTGGCGGTAATCGAGGAGTCAGAGAGTTTTCAGGGCTTGGGGTCGATCGTGCATCGAGTTCCGGCTTCTGGAGATGTTGCGCAACTTCTTCGGGATTATGCAAGTGCTACTTTAGAAGTCTGCGATCGTTCTTCGGAGCTATTGCGATCGTTTCTGGGTGAACCTGATGCCGCTATTGCTATTCGCCGTGCCCTTGCCGATCGCTTGAGTGTCGCGAACCAGCAAATCGCCCAATATTTTTTGCGGACTGCTCCATCCGTCGATATTACTATTTTTAATAGTGCGCTCTTAGGATATGTGATGGCGGAGTTGACGCTTGAATCCCATGATTTATGGCGCGATCGGGCTGATTTTCTCGATCGGTTGATTCAGGTTTGTTTCTCTGAATCCGCGAGTCTTAAGGGTATTTCCGATCGGCCTTTATCTAGTCTGGTAGAAGATTTACCGGATCATTGGGTCCATCAAATCTTGGACCGATCGCGTAAATCAGGCGTTCAAGAATCAGCGTTGGCCTATGTGTTGCTGGCTTCTGGACTTGCTCCCGAGGAAATTTCGGGATTGAATCGTCAGCAATATATCAGCGATCGGGACCAGAGTTATCTGCAAGTTAAACTTGCATCAAAATTTCGCCCTATTCCCCTCAACCAATGGATTCTCGGTAAACGTTATGGCTCCTATACAAATAATCCTTTAACGAAATGGCTTAAACAGCGAAAAGATGATCAGAATGCATTGTTTGCTTTAGATGGTCAGCCGATATCCAGTGAGCAGATTTCGCAGATGTGGCAAAGTTGGTGTGAGGGAGTGCTGCGGGCAGATGGCGAACTGCCGATCGTGCTACAAGCCCAGCAAACTTGGTGTGTAGAAATGTTGATGCGTGGGATGACGGCGGAGAACTTAAGCATTCTCACTGGCTGGACAATCCTACAAATTCAGCCCTATATCGATCGGTCGAGCATCAAACTAGCTTTAGCTCAAGCCATGCAATTGGATCAAAAGTCGAATTAAGATCTGGGAGTGCTTCGATCGCGCACTTATATCTCTATATTGATTTACTAATTCCAAATGAAATCAATTTCGAGGGTTGGTTTCATTTGATGATTCAAAGATTATGATTGCTTTCATTCCCTCAGATTAAGAATTTCGTCGAGTCGTCGGTACTGCTAAAGGATCTGAGACAAAAATTCCATAGTCACTTTTCATCGGAACAACTGCAATTTTACCTCCTCGGCAAGCGCGCTCCGCGATCGCATGAACTGCTGTCTGTGCATCTTGCTCACGTTGAATAAGACGGTAATAGATCTCTTGATGCTGAAATCCTATGACAGGTGCAACAGAATTGGAAACTGTGAGAAGGCAAAAATCTTCTGGTGAAAGATCGGACAAAATCAAACAAGGAGAAGAAGAAAAAGTGGCTTTGAGGACTTGATTATGATCTTTAACATTCAGGTGTGCGTTAGTGTCCTTATCTAGCTGATAAAAGACAGCAGAATCTTCCTGTGTCCAAAGGATATAACTTTCTCCCGCTTGTGTAATGGCCACTTCACGTCCATTGTGGCTGGCTTTGGTGGCTAACTGCAAACTTTTCTTTGCACATTTGACAGTACGAAGGAGACTGTAATACTTTCCATTGTGCCCGATCGCAGGCAGACGATCGGGCATATCTGGTACGGCAATGTAGCAAAACAAAAACTGTTCTCGGCTAAACAAAAACTTGCAGTAGGCGTTTTGAAGCATTTTAGTCATTAAGAGTAAGGAGAACGGTTCGGCCAGACAGTTGATTTCTTAAGAAGCTCATCACTACCTCTACGAGATACTGTAAAGATGAGCACTAAGTAATCTACGTATCTGCTATTTTAGGAATTTATCACTTATTAACAATTATTAATGCACTGCCCATGGAAAAAATATTGTTATCCAGTATACACTTATTTTTTTAAGTTGGTGATTTTTCTGGCAATAGGCGGGGAATAATAAAACTAACCTCATAGATAGTTCTTTCTATCTCCCTATACAGAGTCAACTGATATGTCTACAGCAACCCTCTCTACAGCAACCAAAAATCTACGGACTGAACTTGGCGACTTCAGCAGTATCATCTGCTTTCGAGCATTGGTGACTGGACTCCAAGAAGCACTTGGAGAAAAAGCAGCATTGATCGCAGTGATCGCGGCTGGCAGGGCACGCGGTAGGGGATTGGCCCAGAGCTTAGATTTGGCGGGCACAGAGCCGGACCTAGCCAGAGCCACCCTTAGTATGCAACAAGCCTTAGGTGGCGATGGCACTAAACTCTGTCTGATTGACAAGATTGAGGCAGTGGACAATGGCTATCGGGTCTATTGCCGCGAAACCATCTGTTCCGCTGATGAAGTGCAGGGTTCCTCTCGGACGATGTCCTTTACCTTAGGTGCAATCCAAGGAGCTTTGGAATCGATGATGAACAAACGTCTTCGGGGTAAGCAGATTGAATCTGTTTTGCGCGGTGGAACTCATGATGTGGTCGAATTTGAAGTTTTGGGCTAAATTCGTCCATCAATTGAACGTTGGATTGTTTCAACATTCAAAACGAATAAAGGCATTTTTTCTAGGTTTGTGATATTTGTGTCAATAAGCTAGTAGGTATCGAGTTAAAGTCACCAATACTTTTTCTACCTCGTTACATCGAGTTAACTGACATGTCTACAGCACCACTAGGCAACGACCTGCGCCCTGAACTTGGCGATTTCGTTAGTATCATCGGATTTCGAGCATTGCTGGATGGACTCCAAGAAGCGCTTGGAGAAAAAGCGGCATTGATCACGGCGATCTCGGCTGGCAGGGCACGCGGGAGGGAATTGGCTGAGAGCTTAGGCTTAGCTGGCATAGAGCCAGAACTAGACCGAGCAACTCTTCTGATGCAACAAGCGCTAGGTATCAATGGCACCAAGCTCTGTCTGATTGACAAGATTGAAGCCCTAGACGACGGCTATCGGGTCTATTGCCGCGAAGCCGCTTGTTCTGCTGGTGAAGCCCAGGGTTCCTCTCGGAAATTATCCTTCGTCTTGGGCGCGATCCAAGGAGCATTGGAATTGATGATGAACAAACGTCTTCGAGGTAAACAGGTTGAATCTGTCTACCTCGGGGGAAGTCATGATGTGGTTGAATTTGAAGTTTTGGGCTAAATTTGTCCATCAATTGAACGTTGGATTGCTTCAACATTGAATTGTGATAGTTCTGTTAATGGGTTGGGCATTATGTAGTAATCTTTTGTACAGCTTTGTGCATCTTCCTATACAGGATTAATTCAATATGTCTACAGAACCATCAGCCAAAAATCTACGGCCTGAACTTGGCGATTTCGTGAATATCGTCGCATTTCGATCATTGCTGAAAGGACTTCGAGAAGCAGTTGGGGAAAAAACGGCATTGGTTGTCGCGATCGCGGCTGGCAGAGCACGCGGCAAGGAATTGGCCGACAGCTTTGGTTTGGCGGGCACAGAGCCAGAATTAGACAAAATTACCAGTTGTCTGCAACAAGCTCTAGGTATCAATGGCACTAGATTTTGTCTGATTGACAAGATTGAAGCAATAGACAATGGCTATCGGGTCTATTGCCGTGAAACCATTGGTTCCGCTGGTGAAGCACAGGGTTCCACTGGGAACTTAACCTTCACCTTAGGCACGGTCCAAGGAACTTTGGAATCGATTATGAACAAACGTCTTCGGGGTAAGCAGGTTGAATCTGTTTTACGCGGTGGAAGTCATGATGTAATCGAATTTGAAGTTCTGGGCTAAATTTGTTCAGCAATTGAACATTGGATTCTTTCAATATTCAAAGCGAATAAAGCCATCTCAAATCCAATCAGTCCAGGGCCAAACAACTTCCCAACAGTGTTGTTCTAACCCAATTGTAAAAATTAGGAAATCAAGCGATCGCCTTATGATTAACTCTGAAAAACTCAATTCAATTCTCCAAAACTTCGTGACAGGTGTCAATGATATTCAAGGTGCGGCCATTGTCACCCCGGATGGATTATCCTTGTCTTCCGTTTTGGGAGCAGGAATGGACGAAGAACGGGTGGCCGCCATGTCTGCCGCCATGCTATCTCTCGGTGAACGCATTAGTACTGAGCTTGCTCGTGGGACTATTGATCGAATTTTGATCGAAGGTGACACAGGATACGGATTTCTGACCAATTGTGGTTCCGATGCTGTTCTCCTAGTTCTAGCGCATCAATCTGCGAAACAAGGACTCATACAGTTAGAAATCAAACGCTTAGCTTCTGAACTTAAAGTCATGTTTAAGTAAGGAATTGATCGCAGATAAACCACCAACTACTATCATCATTTACCTAATGCGTGCATGATTTTGGAAAATATTTGGTTGGTGGTTTTCTGATTTGCTTATGGTTTTGTTGGGTAAAATTTTATGGAAGTAATGCGTTTGGTGGTAACAGGTCCGGTAGGAGCCGGGAAATCCACCTTTATTCGATCGATTAGCGAAATCGACGTGATAGATACCGATCGGAATGCGACAGATGAAACATCACTACTTAAAAAAAAGACAACTGTTGCTATGGATTTTGGACGACTAAATATGGGAGAAGATATGGCACTTCACCTTTATGGGACTCCAGGTCAGGCGCGGTTTGATTTTATGTGGGATGTTCTGATTCGGAAGGCCCATGCCTACATTTTATTGGTTCCCGCCAATCGCCCTGGGGAGTTTCGTAATGCTAGGGTGATTAGTAACTTTATGCGTCAACGGACTAAAGCTCCTATGGTCATTGGGTTTACCCATTTAGATTGTCCAGGTGCCTGGACCATGGAAAATATGGCGATCGCCCTAGGGTATGGTTCGCCCTTAACTAAACGGCCTGCCATGGTGGAAGTAAATCCTACTGAATCTATGTCCGTGGCGACTGCTATTATGGCCTTGATAGAACACTTGTAGCTGACATAAATCTAGCTGGCATAAATCTAGCGGCTATGCATCCTAATCGTCACACATTTTGTATTGCAAAGATTTAACAAGAGGGTTTTATGCCTGTTAGTGGATATCTATCAAACTTTTCACTGTCAGAAGTCCTACAATTTGCCCAAGAAGGCAATAAAACAGGACTTTTAACAATTCAATCGTTGCCCAATTCAGATCAGGAATTTCATAGTTATTTTATCTGGCTCAATCAAGGTCGTATTGTCGCTGCTGCTGACAGAACAGATTATCATGGCTTAGCTAACATGATTATTCAGCGAAAATGGATTGCTGAACCTCAACTGCACTCGTTAATTCAACAATGTCCCTTGCGAACCCCTTTGGGGATTTACCTAAAATCGCAAAATTTATTATCGGCAGAACAGATGAAATTACTCTTTTCTGTCCAGATTATTCGACAGATTTGCGCACTTTTTGAACTGATTGATGGCTCATTTCAATTGAAAAGTAATGTACAAATGCCCTATTTAGAAATGACGGGTATTAATATTCAAGCGACTGACGTTACCTTACCAGGATTACGAAATCTTAAAAATTGGTCAGCTTTACAAGAAAAATTACCGCAATCAATGTCTGGTTTGTTAGCAACAGTCCAAGGGCTGCCGACGATTCAATTAAATGCACAAGAGCGTCAACTTTGGGAGTTTACCAATGGTCAAATGACGATCGCCGAAATTGCCAAAGAACTTGATCGACCGATCGAATCAATACGACAGATTGCATTTTGTCTAACGGTTGCGGGTTTGGCGGAAGAAATTCCCTTTATTAGGGCTGAATCTAATACCGAAAACGTTGAACTTCAGACTATATCTCCCCAAATTCCTAGTTCTGCGTTTCTCAAGCATATGAAAGGATTTTTGAAAAAACAGGCGAAACCGGAATCCACGATTGTTTCCTGATTGTTTAGTAGGATTTTGGTGGTGTAGATTTTATGTTATGGCGCTTTTTTTAGGGTATAAGCACATCCAACAAAGTCTGCATAGGCATATAGGTATGGCTGGATCGTCCCAAAGAACGATCGAGAATTGGAACTAATGACCCGTTAAAGATTATTTGACCTTTTTAAAACTGCGCTTTAAAATTTAGGTGTGTCTTGAAGTTTTTACAATGTTCCATAAAGGCTTTGAATAGAATTCAATTCGTAAAGTTTAAGCAGTCATAATAGATTATGTTTTCATCTCTCTCAAAACCGTTCACTTTAAAAGAACTTCAAGATTTCGATCGTGATGGATTTATAGTTGTTCGTCGGCTTGCTCAGCCAGAGCTGATCCATCAGATTAATAAAGTCACTGACACCCTACTTCAAAACCCTATTCAGCCCATCGAATATGAAGCAGAACTAGGCTATCCCGGCGCACCTGAACTCAGGGATGAAATCGGTTCAAAAATACCAAGACGATTTTTAAACGCCCTTTGCCGAGGGCAGAGCCTCTATGATTGGGCCACCCATCCTGATGTACTATCCCGATTACATCAACTCATTGGTAAATCAATTTCACTTTCTCTGGCCCATCACAACTCAATTATGACTAAGCATCCAGATTTTAGTAGCGATACTGGATGGCATCGGGACATTCGATATTGGTCATTCAATTCGACCGATCTAATTACTGTTTTCCTTGCCTTAACACCGTCAAATACTGAAAATGGTGGTCTTCGATTTTTACCCAGAAGTCATAAAGACATAATTCAGGATCATCAATTAGACAATAAGTCTTTCTTAAAAACAGATCTACCTGAAAATCAAGCTCTACTCGATCGCGAAGTAACAATAGACTTAGATCCCGGAGATGCTATTTTCTTTCATAGTTTGACATTTCACGGTGCGCCCCGCAATCGAACAAGACAAGAGCGGCGTTCCCTTTTATTCACCTATCATGACAGCCGGAATCTTCCCATAACCGGAACCCGATCGGACTCTATGCCTGAACTCCATTTCACTGAACCAATCGTCCAATCTAGTAATACGATCGCTAAAACACAATCTACAATTGGACAAGACTTGTCAACCCTTCATTAATCTAGCGTAATGATTAAAGTGGTCTAATAAGCTTAATAAACAAAGGCTGAAATATCGCCAATTTTATCTAACATCACATCCACACCAGGCAACTCAAAAGGTGGCCAACCCCAAGCTGCCCCGATCGCGCCCTGAGCCTCAGCTCGTTTTGCCATCTCAATATCTGCCCGAGAATCACCCACCATCAAGGTCCGAGAAGCCTCGACACCCAATGCCGCACAAGCGCGATGAAGTAATCGTGGATCCGGTTTTCTAAAATCAGCAGATTGAGATCCCCAGCAGAGTTCTAAAATAGGGTTCAAATCACACTGATTAACAAAGGCATTTACATTATCTGTTGAATCGGAAGATAATATTCCAACCTTCAATCCTGCGTCATGAAGTCCTCGTAAACAGTCTCCAACTCCGGCAAACGCTGGGGTAAGTGATGTTTGGGTTAATTCAACCGCATTAAACGATCGTTTCACTATTTCCAGAGCATCAATCCAACCATAGCCAAGACTAGTCAATTGTCCAGCCGTCGCAATCTCTTCTTCATGTTGACTTGCAACCGCAATTTGTCCAGTTGGATCCACACAATTTTCCGTCACTCCCCAAGATCTAAGTAAAGATTGCTTAAAATCTTTGGTCGCACGACTGCCTACCGCTAAGGTTAAATAATGTGCCCGTTGATGGCCGAGCTGACAAAGATACTGTTTAGAATCAGCTAATGTCCCGTCTTTATCAAAGATAACTGCTTGAACTTGTGAAAATTCGATAGCACCACATCGTACATTAACCATTGTTTAGAAAAGTGATTTTAAGAACAACACTTGAAAATTGTTTTAACTGGAATAGTCCAAGCAATGATTCATCTCTTATCTAACCACAGAATCCTTCCCTCTCTCGCTCTCACAAGATACAATTTAAGGCCACAAATCATCTTATTTAGTAGCAACGATCGCAAGATTCCACGCTAATCGATGCATTCCCGGAATTCTCTTTAAAAATTTATCGAATCGTTCTAACCGTTGATAAAGTGGGCGAAGACGATTCTGTTCGAGAATAATTTTTTTCCAGTAACGTTCCTGGTTTGGATTCACTTTTTCAATTAAGTAAAACTGTAAAAATATCCAAAGGGTTGCAATCCAAAAGGTATCGAATTTAGTCGATGAAAACTGTCGCTTAACTTCATTAACAATATTAATATGGAGCGGTGTTTCGTCTTCAGTACGGACTTCTGTCGCCATTTTTCGATAGATATTAATGATTGGATTATGGCGTAATGGATCCCAGAAACACATCTTCCCGCCCGGTTTTAATACCCGATGCATTTCACGAATAGTCACGCTGGGATCTGGAATGTGGTGCAATAAATTTGCCGCATAAATAATGTCAAATGTATTATCTGGATAATCTATTGCCATAGCATTCACCACCCGACCTTCCACCTCAACGCCATTTTTCAACGCAAGTTTTAAGGCAACTTCGACCATGCCAGGAGAGTAGTCTGAAGCAACACAACGCGCTCCCAACTTCGAGAAATACACACTATTTTCGCCAGCACCGCACCCGAGGTCAAGTAGATATTTCCCAGAGACATCGCCCAAATGCTTCAAAATAAATCGATTTTCAGGTGCGGTGCAGGCTTCAAAATAATCCGCCACTCGAATTCCATCAATATCAATTGTACTGGCCCATTGATCATGAAATTCTTGTTCGCGCTGGAGCAAATCTTTGGGAAGCATTTCGTGAGACATATTCGTTAAATAGATGAGAATAATTAAGCTGTAGAAAATGAGGACGATCGGTATAAGTCTAGCGCTTGCATTAACTGAATAACCGACAAAAATAGGGAAAGAACCTAATACGATTCTTCCCCTATTCTCAACATGTTAATTAAAGTCGGTTAAAACGTTAGCGTTTACCTGCAACCTTCTTTTTGTCCATCTTCCGTAAGCGAACTGACAATGGAGTAATTTCGAGTAATTCATCAGACCCGATATACTCTAGCGCCCGTTCCAAGCTCATCTCCTGAGGAGCCTTAAGCTGAACCGTTTCTTCTCCGCCAGATGCCCGGTGGTTAGTCAGTTGCTTTGATTTGCAAACGTTAATTTCAAGATCTTGGGGACGATTGTGTTCCCCGATGATCATGCCTTTATAAACTTTCGTTGTTGGTTTGATGAAGAAGAATCCGCGATCTTCAGCATTCATCAACGAATAGAAAGTTGCGGTGCCTTCTTCGACTGACATGATGACACCATTATAACGAGCTTGGATATCGCCCACGATCGGACGATAATCGACAAAACTATGGTTCATGATGCCCTCACCTCGGGTTAGGCGAATGAAGTCACCCCGGAACCCAATTAAACCGCGTGCTGGAACCACGAACTCCAAAACTGTACGGCCCAATCCATTGGCTTCCATATTTTGCATTTCTGCTTTACGGGTGCCTAGTTTCTCAATCACTGAACCTACTGCTTCGTCAGGGAGATCAAGCGCTAGAAGCTCAAACGGCTCACATTTTTTGCCCGCTAGTTCACGATAAATCACTTGGGGCTGAGACACTTGGAACTCATACCCTTCACGGCGCATAGTTTCAATCAAAATACCCAAGTGCAATTCCCCACGGCCTGCAACAGCAAACCGATCGGGGGAATCGGTTTCGTCAACTCGCAACGCCACGTTGGTTTGCAATTCACGCATGAGCCGATCGCGAACCTGACGGGAGGTGACAAACTTACCTTCTTTCCCCGCAAACGGCGAATCATTGACCATAAAGGTCATTTGAAGCGTTGGCTCATCGACTTTGATCATCGGCAACGCTTGGGGATCATCGGCACAGGTAATGGTTTCACCAATATTGGCATCCGCAAATCCGGCCACGGCGACCAAGTTTCCAGCGCTAGAGGATTCGACATCAACCCGGTTCAACCCCTCAAAGCCCATAAGCTTTGAGATTTTGTTTTTGACTATCTTGCCATCTTCTTTAACAAGGGCGTACTGCTGCCCAACTTTGATCGTCCCATTGTTAATCCGACCAATCACAATCCGACCAAGATATTCAGAGTAGTCTAGGGTCGTGACTTGCAGTTGTAAAGGCTTTTCCGGATCCCCAACAGGAGGTGGAACGTTGCGTAAAATCGAATTAAACAAGGGAATTAAGTTGTCGGATTCATCTTCGGGCTGATCTTTCGCAAAGCCACCAAGACCGGATCCAAACAAGTAAGGAAAATCGCACTGGTCGTCATCTGCACCAAGTTCGATAAAAAGATCCAATACCTTATCAATGGCAATGTGAGGATCCAAGCGGACCCGATCGATTTTGTTAACGAAGACGATCGGACGTAGACCTTTCTCTAGTGCCTTTTTCAACACAAATCGCGTCTGAGGCATCGGGCCTTCGTTCGCATCAACAATCAGTAGACAACCATCTACCATCCCTAACACCCGCTCAACCTCGCCGCCGAAATCTGCGTGTCCGGGAGTGTCCACAATATTAATTAAAATACCGTCATAGCGAACTGCTGTATTTTTCGACAGAATCGTAATACCCCGTTCCCGCTCAAGATCATTGGAATCCATCACGCAGATCGGGACTTCTTCGTTTTCGCGAAAGGTACCCGATTGCTGTAGCAGAGCATCCACAAGGGTGGTTTTGCCATGGTCAACGTGGGCGATGATTGCAATGTTCCGAATGGGAAGAGACATATTAGCCTGAATGAGGTAAAGAGATGAGGTAAAGAAGTCTTAACAAATGAGTTAGGTGACTATTTTAACTGGTTTGGGCACAGTCGCACACCCACGATTTGGCTTTTCTGAAACTTCCGATGAACTAATAACAAATATCATTCCAAAATTACGGGTAAAATCTCAGGTGAAGTCCTCAATCTCGCACCTAGCCTCTGGCTTTACACATACCCAATGCATTTTCAAGTTATGGACCGATTACGATCGCGGGTGGCTCAGTCTTTAACCGTAAGGACCATGGCATGGCTGGGGTTTCCGATAGTGGGAGTCTCAGGCTTAGCGATCGTTTTCGTCTATTTCCATGCCTTTCAAGGCGCGGAGTTTCATCTTCGGCAAGATTTAAAACGACATCTACGGGATCGATCGCGTCATGATCAGGACATTTTCAAGCTTGCAGAAGCAAATCATAAGATTCTCAAGACTGATTTAATGGAGCGGCTGAAGCAACCTATTCCCTCTGATATTGAGACTCAGTTTAATTCGCTAATTTATCGCTGGAATGACGGGACGGGCCGAAATCTTCCTCAAGGGAAGCCCCCTAATAGTTTTCCTGGTTATAAATTGGCCAACATTTATATCGGCGCGCAGGTTCAACTTGATAATGTCCAGAAGCAACATATTCTAATTTTCAATCAGCTATGTGAACAGTATGGACGGGCTTTCTATAGTCGTTTCAATAATACTTGGATTAACGGTAGTCAGAATATTTCGGTGGGGTATAGCCCAGATAGCCTTTGGGCCTTTGAAGCAGCACCTACCACGGACATAACAAAGGAAGAGTATGGCCTGCTGGCGACGATCGCTCAAAATCCCGATCGTTCCCCGCGCTGGACTTCACTTTATTTCGACCGTCCGGCAAATCGGTGGATGGTTTCATTAATTACGCCTGTGGATGATTCGAGAGGCAACCATATCGCGACGATCGGCAACGATATTATTCTTAATGACCTAATGGAAGTTACGCTTCAGGATAAATTTCCCAATAGTTATAATTTAATTTTTCAAGATAATGGTCAAGTTATTGTTGATCCTAATCGAATGGATCAACTTAAAGCGTCGGATGGCAAGCTCAATTTACAAGAGATCGATGATCCAGAATTCAAACGTATTTTCAATCAAGTTAAGTTGCTAAATCAACCGATCGAAATCATCAAAGATCCTCAGGGAAAATCGTTTTGGGCAATTACTAAAATTAATGGACCCAATTGGTATTGGGTGACCGTGTATCCACAATCTGCATTAACAATGAAGGCGTTAATCTCAACGGCTCCCTTGGTGATATTAGGCTTTTTGGCTTTATTGATCGAGCTTTTTGTGCTGTATCAGATTCTTCGTCGTAATGTTCATCTGCCACTGGCAAAACTGGCGATCGCCACCGAATCTCTGGCGCAGGGTAATTTTGAAATGCAACTTGAAACAGAGCGCCGGGATGAAATTGGCAGTTTAGCCCGATCGTTTTCAAGTATGGCATCACAGCTCAAAACGTCGTTCAGCCAGCTTGCTACTTACAATGAAACTCTCGAAACGCAAGTTCAAACCCGAACCCAAGAACTCGAAAACCTTTTGATGGATTTGCGATTAACGCAATCTCAATTGGCACAAAGTGAAAAAATGTCGAGCTTAGGACAAATGGTTGCGGGCATTGCCCATGAGGTGAATAATCCGATCGGGTTTGTTCATGGCAACCTTGAATATGCAGAAACCTATTTACAACTCTTGATCAAGCATATTGAATTGTTTCATGCTCAATCTACTGTGCCAAGCGAAATAAAAGATCATGCTGAGAGTATTGATCTTTTATTTATTCAAAAAGATTTTCCAAAGCTGTTGGCTTCAATGAAAATGGGAACTAGTCGAATTCAAGAGATTGTTTCGAGTTTGCGTAATTTTTCTCGGCTTGATGGCGTTGATATTAAGACATCCGACCTCCATAAAGGACTCGATAGTACGCTGCTGATTCTTCATCATCGATTGAAACGATCGCCCCAAATGGCTATTGTTCTAGAAAAAAACTATGGCAATCTACCCTTAGTGAATTGCTTTCCAGGTCTAATGAATCAAGTATTTATGAATATTATTGGGAATGCGATCGATGCGCTAGAACCTATTGACACCGCTAAGATAACTATCACCTCAAAGCAGATTGATAACTATGCTGAGATTGTAATTTCGGATAATGGTTTGGGGATTCCTGAGGAATTACTTGAAAAGTTGTTTGATCCATTTTTCACGACTAAAGCAATCGGCAAAGGGACTGGTTTAGGGCTTTCGATTAGTCATCAGATTGTAGTCGATCGACACCAAGGTACATTAGTTTGTCGGTCGTCGCCAGAGGGAACGCAATTTGTGATTAGGATTCCGATTAATTCACCAATCTCGCCTCTATCGTCCTGACATTTTTCCCAACATTCGATTTACATAATCTTGGCCGTAAACTGCCTTCGGTTCTAAATCAGGTGATGGTTTCGCAACAATTGATGGCTCAGTAACAGGTTTGGTCGGGACTGAATTTGTCACTACAGATTCGACTACAGGCGATCCGATCGTAGAACTTTGAGGTTGCTGTTGATAAGGCGGATACGGTGATGAATAGTTTTGACTTGAAAATAAGGTTGGATCGAACGTTTTTTGGTCGTTGGGTTTACTTGTGACCTGACATGTCGTTTCACCCGGTGGATGATTCGTTGGATCCCAAGGATTAGGATCGCAAGATTGCCAAGGCTTCCCAGAACTATCAACAACACCAGAGGCCACGGGTTCTACTTTAATTTCAGATGGATATTGAAATTTTGAATTTACCTTCAATGAATCCACGATCGATTCAATAATCGGCTTAGCAATGGGTTCAATAATCGGCTCAGTAATGGGTGAAATAATCGAATTAAGATCAGATCCAATCTCAACAGGTCTGCTCTGCGAATTCATAGGAATGGTGTCAATCAAATCATCTACCGTCATCTGATGACGACTATGATCGCCCACTAATGTCCCCGCTTCCACAATTGTCCCGAGTGCAACCACACTGTCAATCACCGTTACCGCCGCACCCAAACAAGCCCTTGCACCGATCGTCACCGCCCCAATCAACAAAACACCCGCACCCAGATTCGCACCATCATTAACGATAATGGTGCCCCCCCTTGCATGGATTACGGACCCCAACCCAACGCACACACCCGATCGGATCACAATCTGACTGCCAATATCCGCCTGCAACAAAACTCCTGGTGCAATCACCGCACCGGGAAATATAACAACATCACCCTGGGTAAACGATTGCTCGGTATTGATCGGCTCAAAATTAAGGGCACGAGAAAACATCAAAGAATCCGACAATTATGAAATTTGAAATGAAATTTCTAGTCAAACGTTGAAACCTAGAAATCGGACTGAGTTCACACTAAAGATTGAACCCAATCCAAATCCCAAAACTCAAACTAGCCCTATGGCTTTTGAATTATCGCTTCCAACACACGACGCTTAGAACCATCGGTTCCAACCAACCGCACATAGGACCCAGCATACTGTCCAGCCAATGCTTGAACTTGGTTCATCGTACTTGATTCACTGCCGCCCGCTTGAACAACTCCAGCGGTTTGCCAAGAATTGATCTTGTACCGACGAACATCCGCGAATTCAAGGGTTAGCTTATGGCCCGATCGGACCAAGTTACGAACGTGATCTGCTGCTTGCGCGTTCAAACCACCGCTGGATACAGGAACGCTACTAGCTGTAGGACCCTTGGAGTAAGCCTTAGACGACGACGGCGCACTGTAGCTCTGGGTTGCAACGGGTGCCAATTGGTTGCCAGGACGACCAATGGTGAGTTCAACGAGACGTTTTTTCGCCTTCGTATCCACACCAATCAACCGAACGTAGTCATTAGGATGATCCGTGATGAAGCGATTGATCGTACTCAGGATGTCACCAGCGCTGCGCCCCGATAGAGCTGGGACGGTGGTCCAAGAGGAAGCCCGATACCGTCGTTGGTCCGCAAACTCCAAGCCAATAGCAGCCCCTTGATTCAACAATTGCTGAACTTGGCTCGCTAAGTCTGCACTCACGGAAGGAGCAGAGAAATGGCTGGGGGAACTGGAATTGGTGGCAGCCGCGATCGGAGTGACGCTTCCTCCGGATTGGCCATTTGGACGCTGCACAATGGTTTCCATGAGACGCTTTTTAGCGACAGGATCCACGCCCACAACCCGAACGTATTCGCCGGAATGTTGCGCTACGAATTGATTGAGAGCGGACATAACCGCGCTTTCATTCGATCCGCTCAGAAACCCGCCGCTCTGCCAACCGCCATTTTGAAATTGACGCTTGTTCGCAAACTCAACGGAAATCCGTCCACCGCGATTCACAACCTGGCGAATTTGAGCCGCCGCACTGCCGTCGGTCGGACCCGCACCGTTGCTGGAAACAGAAGCATGACTAGAATTGCTGTGACTTCTGGAGACAGAAGCTCCATTCAGACTCATGGGCGCTTCTTCTGGACGTTGGATAATCTTTTCGAGGACGCGTTTTTTGGCTTTGGCATCAATGCCAATCAAACGAACGTACTCGCCACCGTGGTCGCTCAAGCAGCCCTGAAGCTCACTCAATACGGCAGATTCAGAGGTGGATTGAATGGGGGCACAGGTTTTCCAGCCCCCATTTTGGAACTGACGCTTATTAGCATGTTCGGTACCGATGCGATAACCCTGCGCCAGAAGCTGACGCACGTGATCCACAACTTCCGTACTTGCACTCTTAGACTGATAGGTACTAGCCATGTCGTTTTTAATCGGAGGGATACTAGCTGAAACTTCGGCGCAGTGCGAACTCGATCGAGGCGATTGTGTCACACCAATAATGTGCTTCACGAATTGCTGATCCTGCGGCGTTACATCCGGCAGACGATCGGCTTGCTGCTGTGTTGTGATAATCGATCCAGAGGGAACGAATCGTCCCGGTGGAATTTCCACGTCTTGAATTAAGCAATGCATCATCACGATTGATCCGCGTCCCACCCGTGCATTAAACACAGTGGTCCGGAACCCAATGAAACAGTCACTTCCCACATAGGCGGGTCCATTCACAAGTGCCATGTGAGTGATGGCGGTATTTTGGCCAATCCAAACGGAATAAACCTGACCGTCATCGCCTTGCACCCGACCCGACGCTAAGCCATGAATCACAACGCCATCCTGGATATTGGCACTTGCACCAATATGGAATGACATCGCATCCGTCGCGCGAATCGAAGTCCCTGGCGCAATAATCACATTTTCCCCAACCCTAACGTCACCGACTAGGTTTGAAAAAACATGCACATAGGCAGAATCATGAATTTTTGGTTCTGCTACTATCCGTGGCTCAAAAGCTGGGGAGGTCGCTGATACAGATTGGGCTGCCATGTGAGCAAACGTCCATTCAGTTGAAATTCAGTTAAATCGTCAAGTCAAGTCGTAAGCCATTAAATCGTAAGTATCAATACGAATCGCTAGATAATGAACCTACTAAAATTTAGGGGCACACTTACCCGAAAATATCTATACAAAAGAACCGGAGGCAAAAGATTCATCCGGAATCAAAACAGATAGGGTTAAACCTGCAAAACGACGAATCGAGTTCCAAATATTACCACTGCGTACTTTTGTCATAGAGACGCTGATTTTCAACCGTTACGGTATCAATGATCGCGACGACAGCCGCATCGATCGGGCGATTTGCATTGCCTTCGACCTGACGCGCACTACTGCCTCGACTAATCAGCACCCATTCTCCAATCCCCGCCCCTACTCGATCAGCCGCAACCTCATAAACTGGGAGGAGTTGCCCCTCTTCGTCAATGAGTTGAACTAAAAGAAACTTAACACCCGTTAAATTAGATTCTTTTTGCGTGCTGACGATGGTGCCACGAACTTTAGCGATTTGCATTCAATACTATGGACGGTTCATTGGACGAATTCCGGAAACGCTCTCCCGGAAGGGTTCAACCGCTTCGGTATAGCGAATAGGCAGCACGTATTCGAGGTTCTCGTGAGGACGTGCGATGATGTGCGTCGATAGAACTTGTCCACCGTTTACACGTTTCACATTCTCGATGCCTGCGGCCACAGATGCTTGAACTTCGGATACATCACCACGAACGATGACCGTCACGCGACCCGATCCAATTTTCTCATATCCAACCAATGTGACGCGCGCGGCTTTCACCATTGCGTCTGCGGCTTCAACCACTGCGGGGAAGCCCAAAGTCTCAATCATTCCAACTGCGATAGCCATGTCGAAAAACTCCCTTCCAATCAATTCTTAACTAGTCTTTTCCCACGTAAGCGGCAAAATCCTGAACCAACAAAACATCCTAAACTGCTTTTGATTCGATTCGATCGCTTCTCTCGTTAATTCGACCCAAAAATGGATGAGAATTTGTAAAGATATGTTGAGCAAACCGATCGAGGCGTTTTAGAAACTCTTATGCGCATCTAACTTCGGAACTGTTCAACTGCTTCGGTGTACCGAATAGGAAGTACATATTCCAGATTTTCATGGGGACGAGCAATGATGTGGCTGGACGATAATTCGCCGCCATTTACGCGTTTGATGGCTTCCATTCCAGCTTCGATAGAAGCCTTCACTTCCGACACATTGCCCCGGATTATTACTGTGACGCGACCCGATCCAATTTTCTCGTATCCCACAAGGGTGACACGAGCGGCTTTCACCATGGCATCAGCGGCTTCAACAACAGCCGGAAATCCACGCGTTTCAATCATCCCAACCGCGATCGACATGATTGTCTCCTAATGACTTGCTCTCAATACAATAGAGGTCAGTCTTACCCTTGGCAATATAAAGTTTGATGATAGTTGTAAATTAGTTTCATTAATGATTCTGATAATTCTTAATAAAGTCAGTTTA
>JAYUEW010000331.1:0-4851 GCA_043739045.1 Synechococcales cyanobacterium | reverse complement strand
ACTGATTCCGTGTATCTCCCCTCATGATTGATAATTTATCCTGATTTCATAGGAGTACACAAGCTGTTTCCTCCGAAGAATGGTAAATTTTTATGAACGATCGCCCTACAGCGGCGAAAATAGCTGGGCAATGTAACGGCGAAATCAGGGAAAGCAAGGGATGCGATCGGTCTTGTGAATGTAGGGCCGATCGGATCGCAAAGTTTGAACCTGCTGAAAAGTACGATGGCGGCGCGGGGGTGACAGTGGCCTATCCTAAATAGAACTAGGGTTTTAAGCAGTAGTGGGAATTTTTAAGTCAGCACCAGAGTACTGAGACCTATACGCCACAAAAACCTAGTTAGACAACGGATAAACGCTTGACTTCGATGTTTCCGACGGTCTGTTCTGCCTGCCACAGATCGTAGTGTATTTGCTGATTAAGCCAACTTTCAGGTGATGTACCAAAGGCTTTCCCCAAGCGAATTGCCATTTCGGGGCTAATACCTGCCCGACAGTTCACGATCGCCGATAGGGTTTTTCGACTTACACCCAGAGCCAGAGCCACTTCAGTTACAGTCAGATTCAAAGGTTCGATACAGAGTTCCTTAAGAACTTCACCAGGGTGTGGTGGATTGTACATTCTCATTAGTGGTAGTCCTCAAGATCAACATCACAAACATCAACATCGTCAAAGGTAAACGTGATCCGCCAGTTTCCAGATACCCGCACCGTCCAAGTTCCTTTACGTTGCCCCGCCAGTTCATGAAGTAGCAATCCAGGGAGGTCCATGTCTTGCACTGAAGTTGCCGCACTGAGACGAGCCAGAATTAGCCGGATTCTTTTGGCCTGATTTGCTTGGAGACCTCGGACAGTTCCGGACTCAAAGAACTCCTCTAGCCCTTTATGATTGAAACTAGCTATCATTTACTAAGCGTAACCCGTAACGTTACTAGTTGCAACCCAATGATATAAAACCCACAGTAGCGGCTCAAATCAGCGGCAGCAAGTAACCTCGAACTCAGCGCCAACTTTCAGCCGTCCACTGCATTTGAATTGTCAGATTGTCATACAGAGTTGTAACGATCGTCTTAGTGAAAATTTGAAGCCGTCGTTGGCAGCTTCAGGTCTATCAATGCCAACTTTACTGATAGCGCTCTAGAAAATCTAGCGCCTCATTTCGCAGGTCATAGTAGTCCTTAGACTCGCTCAATTCACGGCGATTGCGGGGACGAGGCAGGGGAATATGCAGCACTTGACCAATCGTTGCAGCGGGGCCATTGGTCATCATCACGACCCGATCGGACATGAAGATTGCCTCATCGATATCGTGGGTAATCATCATTACCGCCTGTGGATTCTGTCCCCAGATTTCGAGCACGTCTTGCTGTAATTTGGGACGAGTCAGGGCATCCAGCGCCCCAAAGGGTTCGTCCAGTAACAACATTTTGGGACGAGTTGCGAGGGCACGGGCGAGTCCAACTCGCTGCTTCATCCCGCCCGACAATTCATGGGGATATTTGTCGGCGGCGGCGACCAGCTTGACCATCTCGATATGCTCATTCACGATCGCAATTCTGTCATTGCGACTCATCGTTTTAAATACCTCATCCACAGCCATGCGGATATTTTCGCGAACGGTCAGCCAAGGCAACAGGGCATAACCTTGAAACACCATCATGCGTTCCGCGCCAGGTTTACGAATGACTTTGCCTTCAAGGGTGACAAGTCCAGAGGTGGGCTTTTCTAAACCTGCGACAATCCGCATTAGGGTTGATTTGCCACAGCCAGAGTGACCAATCACGGAAACATATTCTTGCTGACCAATCGTCATGTCAATGCCGTTGAGAACAGCAAACCGATCGCCATTGGGTTTGCTGTAGGTTTTGACAATTTGCTCAATGGATAGAAAAGCATTACCAGCATGAGGAGAATTGGAACTCGTAGATGTGAGCATAGAAGTCATACAGCTTTCTGGTTGAGCGCGTGAAATTGGGCTTGGACAAGATAGACAACAAAATTATACCAATCGACAAAAATATGATCACACCTTTGTCAATTGAAAACTAACCCCAGAAAGGGTTTTAGTACTAGGAGAGGAAAAAGGATTGAGGAGCCTTGGCGCGGATCTCAAAACTGTTGATATAGCCGATCGGATTGCTGGGATCGAAGAGTTTGCGATCGATAAAGGCGGCACTTGGTTCGAGTTTAGAGTCTTCACTGGGGCATTGAATACCCATTTCGCTAGCAATTTCACGATAGAGATCGGTGCGCCATGCTTGACGGGCAATCTCGTCTGCATTTTTGGGTAACTCGGCTAGTTGTCCCCAGCGAACAGCTTGGGTCATCAACCAGAGGCACTGGGACTGCCAGAGGAAGGTGGAATGGTCGTGAGCGATCGGCGATAGGGAATCAGGTAGGTCAAAAAATATAGTGGTTTCGGGGCTATCGATCAGGCGGGGCTGCCCGTCAAAGCCACCATAGTTATAGTTACCGAGAATCCCAGGTTGCGTATGTTTCAAAGCGGCTCCAGTAAAGCTGCGTTGGGAAATGATCCGGGCAACCTCCACCCGATTCGCTGGATTGCTGCAATATTTGCAGGCTTCGATCATCGCTTTGACCAGCGATCGATAGGTTTTGGGATAGTTTTCAATAAAGGATTCACTCACCGCCAGCAGACGATCGGGATGACCGCGCCAAACTTCGCGCCCTTGTAAAAAAGTAAAGCCGATGCCTTCGTTCCCCAAAATTGCACGGGTATTCCAAGGTTCTGCCACCATGTATGCCTGCATCGCCCCAATGCGGGTATTGCTGACCATTTGGGGCGGCGGCGTGATAATCAGCCGTAGTTGGCCGATCGAGTCGATGCCCGCAGCAGCTAGTAGGTAGCGCACAAAGTATTCGTAGATGGAGGAACTGAGTACAACGGCCCAGACTCGGCTGTCCAGGGGCGATTTGTCCCAGTAAGTGCGGAGATCTTTTCCAAAGGCTTCTAAGTCACCATTGTAAGAGTACCAAGGACGCAAGCCCCCTTCCCAAAGCTGGCGATTCATTGTCAGGGCATTACCGTGGCGATGAATGGTCATGGCTGCACAGAGGGGAAAAGGGCGCGCTCCTTCGGCTCCAGTACGGGCGTTGGTCACAGCTCCAGATACCACGGGCGAAGCATCTAAGCGCCCAAAGATGATGCCATCGCGTGAGTTGCCCCAACTGGCTTCACGGCTGAGGGTAACGTTCAGACCATATTTACGAAAAAAGCCTTTTTCCCAAGCGATCGCAAAAGGAGCGCAATCATTAACTGGGACAAACCCGACCGTTAGGTTTGACTTTTCTAGGCTTGCAGGATCGACAATCGGCTCTACAGACAGCGCCGTAGCAGGTAAGCCGATGGGATTACGATTTTGGCTCTGATAACAGCCAGAAGCGGTGATCAGAGCTGCTGTCCCAGCCCCCTGCAAAAAACTGCGCCTCGTCCAAAATGTATTCATAACCATTTCCAATGCTTAAGAGCGAGTCGATCGATGGGTCACGAGGGATTGGAGTTGAGCGAGGGCATAGTCCAAAATCAGCCCCGTCAAGCCAATCACAAATACGGCTAAAAATACCGAACTGACGTTCAACCGATTCCATTCATCCCACACAAAAAAGCCAATACCAACCCCTCCAGTCAGCATCTCAACCGCCACAATTACCAGCCAAGCAATCCCCATGCTAATGCGTAAGCCTGTGAAAATGTAGGGCAAACTGGCAGGCAAAACCACCTTTAGCAACTGCTTCCAACGGGGCATTTCCAGAATCTGTGCCACTTCTAAATAGTCTTTAGGCACATTGTTTACGCCCTCCGCCGTATTGATAATAGTTGGCCATAGGGATGTAATGAAAATGACGAAAATCGCTGAAGGCTCCGCCGAATTAAAAATAGCCAAGGCGATCGGTAACCAGACTAAGGGGGAAACGGGCTTAAAGACTTGAATAATCGGGTTTAGGGCGAGCCAAGCATTGTGCGATAAGCCAATCCAAATACCTACTGGAATCGCTACCACGGCTCCCAGTAAAAAGCCAATGCAGACTCGGCGCAAACTTTCTATCAATAACCAACCTATTCCCAAGTCCCCAACACCACGACGGTAAAATGGATGTAAGATAACATCCAAATTTTTTGTTAGGGCTTCGAGGGGTGTCGGCATCATTTCATGCCGAAATAAGGCAATAGTCCACCACAGAGCAATAACCCCAGTAAAGCCAGCGATCGGCAATAGGATATTCGGCTTTAGCCGACCTTTCAGAAATCTCACAAACACTGCCCTTGCACGATAACCTAAACTCATCAAAACCATCATCAGTAAACTTGGAATCGGGAATGGACTAAGTTATAGTCAGGGTCCAAACAACAATCTCAATCTGTCAAGTAAGCCCATGTGAGCAGCACCCCACAGGGATGAGTAGCATAAATTTATCACATTCTTCTGCCGATGCTGACGATCGTTATGCCCTGCGGCTCAGGCAATAGGCCGATCGCACCTCCGAAAAACAAATCGAATTCAAATATCCGATCGTCCCAAAACACAGTCACTCTAATTAGTCCTAATCGAGGCACAGGGAAACTCAAGGAAGGCGTTCATGCTTATTTAAAACGGCACGATCGGATTGCAAAGTTTGAACCCGCAGAAAAGTACGATGGCGGCGCGGGCGTGACGGTGGCTTATCCTAAATAGAATGGCTTGGTTTTAAGCGGTAATGAGAATTTGGGATTGAACCTCCCCAGCCCTACAAGGACAGGGATTCCTGCCAACTAAAACAGCCGACAGGGGCATATTCAAAGATGCCGCTACCCACTCCGGTTGAAAAAATTCAACCTTTGCGTATACTTTC
>JAYUEW010000330.1:0-3108 GCA_043739045.1 Synechococcales cyanobacterium | reverse complement strand
GGAGAATTGCAGCAATGACTGAAAAATGCATTTTGATTATTGATGATGAAGAATCAATTCAAACCGTGGTGGAATTTGGATTAAAAATGACAGCGGGCTGGGAGGTAATCAGCGCAAGTTCTGGGAATGAAGGGATTTCGCGGGCACAGGCAGACCACCCGGATATGATTTTACTGGATGTGATGATGCCGGAAATGGATGGATTAGCGACCTTTCGAGCCTTGAAACTCAATGATCAAACCCGATCGATTCCAGTCATTTTCCTCACCGCAAAAGCCCAAGCTTCCGAAAAGCGCTTATTTAATGAGACTGGGGTCAATGGCATTATTACTAAACCCTTTAATGCATTAGAGTTGGCACAACAGATTTGTAAGGTTTTAAATTGGACTGAATGATCAAACTAATTACCAAATTGAGCGTAAAACTGAGGGTGCTATGCGGATTTTAGTCGTTGAAGATGATGAGATATTCCGCATATTGCTAACGCAGCGATTAAATGTGGAGTGCTACGCGATCGATGTCGCCAAGGATGGGGTGCAGGGTTGGGAGTATGCTTCGACCTATGAGTATGATTTATTGATTTTGGATTTAGTCTTGCCCAAACTTGATGGTATTTCCCTTTGTCAGAAATTGCGACATGCAGGTTATACCCTACCGATTTTGATGTTGACGTCTCAAGATACCAGCACGGCAAAAATCATGGGATTGGATGCCGGGGCCGATGACTATATGGTGAAGCCCTTTGATGAACCGGAATTGATGGCCAGGATTCGGGCGTTGCTACGGCGGGGGAGTAGCAATCCATTACCGACCGTCATCTGTGGACCATTATCGTTGAATTCAAGTACCCATGAAGTGTTCTATGGCGAGATGGCCTTAACGTTAACGGCTAAAGAGTATGCATTGCTCGAAATGATGATGCGGGATAGTCACCATGTCTTTGGTAGTGATGAAATCTTGGAAAGTCTATGGTCGTCAGAAGAATTCCCAGTCGATGCCACTGTCCGATCGCACATGCGTCGTCTTCGTAATAAACTCACCGCTGTCGGTGCCCCACCAGATTTGATTGCCACATCCCATGGTCGAGGCTACTATCTCAAACTCCTCGATCTCTCACCTTCGACGATCGCTCCAGCACGAGAAATCCCCGCACGAAAACCTCCAAATATTGCAACAGGCAATTCACCGATCGAACAATCTAAATCAAATAAATTAACGCAGCAAGCCCAATATTTAGAATTGCTGAATGACACTTGGCAAAAACATCGATCGACCTGTTTGGAACGTGTAGAATTGATTCGATCGACTCTAGACAGCCTTCATTTGGGGCAATTAACCTCTCCCATTCAAGCAGAAGCCTATCGAGCAGCCCATACCCTGATGGGGACATTAGGCACCTTTGGGCTAGATCACGCCATGCAGTTGGCCCGAAATTTAGATCAAGAACTTCATCCTGATCTGTATTTAGAACCCTATCAAGCAGAATTCTTTCGATCGTTTCTAAATCAGCTTCAACAAGAGATTGAGAAAACGCTTTATATTGAAAATTTACCCACGATGGTCGAAGATCAGCCACAGGCGATCGAAGATCCAAAGTCCAAGTCATTACAGCCTGAGATTAGAGTCCTGATGGTGGACAATGATCCGTTTTTTTTGGAAACATTCCCTCAATATTTAAAACCCTATGGCTTTCAAGTGTTTACCTTAAATGACTCCAGACAATTTTGGTCTGTTCTGGAGAGCAATCAGCCAGATGTTTTGATTTTGGATGTCCAAATGCCGCAAATTAATGGATTTGAACTTTGTCAGGGATTACGATCCATCGATCCTTGGCAAAAGATTCCCGTGATGTTTTTGAGTGCCGATTCCAAGGCAGAAACTCAACATAAAGCCTTTTCAGTCGGAGCCGATGATTATCTTTGTAAACCCATTACAGCAGAATCTCTCAGCGATCGGATTCACAATCGTCTTCAACGAATTCATTCAATCATGAACTAGATCAACCCATGCATCTAGTTAAATCTAGTTAAATCTAGTTAAATCCAATTAATTCTATTGCATCTTTATTCGCCCAGAAGGAGAACATGAAGAAGAGGCTTTCTTAGAACTTGTTCAGCAGATCATGAAGATTCATTGCAGTATCGCCATTCAAACCCAGCCCGTAACGTCTCGTAATGAACAAATGTTAATCCAAGCGGGACAGCAAAACTATTGCAGTCGTCAACGCGAAAATGACAAAACTCGGCGAATTTTGGAGAAATCTTTTGGATCAGAATGGACCGATCGTTATATGTCCACCATGCTATTTGATTGCACTGTCTAGATAGGGGTTAAGACATCACTAGATATCGCTAGGAATAAAATTGTGAACCTTAGGACTTCTTTACAAAACAATATATATGTTTTCAGAAATGGCACAAGATTTGCACAGGCAAACTGATTCAATGCTAATCAATGGTTAAATCAAAGTTTGAGCCATAAGGTTTTACCAGCAAAGGTTTTAACTTTTTAGATTCTCAGAACAATTAATCGTTCGATCGAATTTTAAATTAGCCAGATCTTACGAAACTTTATCCTTTATCAAGGAGATTAACAGCATGTTAGATGCGTTCACTAAAGCAATTGCTCAAGCTGATCCACATGGCGAATGTATCAACGCTAGGCAAATTGATGCATTACTGTAAGTGGGCAAAGATGGCCCCAAACGGATGGATGTAGTGAACCGCATTATGGGTAACGCTTCTGCGATCGTAATCAATGCGGCTCGTTCATAGTTTGATCATCAGCCTCAGTTGATCGCTCCCGGCAGTGACGCTTGTACCCCCCTCATTCCATCACTTTATTACTCATTTTTCAGTATTTAGGGCTTTTATCAGGAGCTTTTTCATGATCAGTTCAATGTCTGCACGGCAGTTGGGAATTGAGCCGTATGGTTCAACCTCTCCCGTGGAATTACGATCAAGTCCCAGTCGGGATGATCTACAGGTAGTGATTAATACTGCTTATCGCCAGGTTTTGGGCAATGAGTATCTCATGCAGTCCGAGCGACTCACGACGGCAGAATCGCTCTTGCGTCAAGGGGATTTGACAGTTCAGGACTTTGTTCGC
>JAYUEW010000329.1:0-5004 GCA_043739045.1 Synechococcales cyanobacterium | reverse complement strand
GTTGCACTGGTTCTCCACGCTCACTTACCATTTGTGCGCCACCCCGAGAGCGAATTTGTTCTCGAAGAAGAATGGCTTTATGAGGCAATTACAGAAACCTATATTCCCCTTCTTCAAGTTTTTGAAGGCTTAAAGCGCGATGGCGTTGATTTCAAGCTCACTATGAGCATGACTCCGCCGTTGGTATCGATGTTGGCAGATCCTCTACTTCAAGAGCGGTACAACGAACACCTCGGCGGCTTGGAAGAACTCGCAGAACTCGAAATCGATCGGCATCGAAATAATGGCCACATGAAATATTTGGCGGAATACTACGCCGAAGAATTTCAAAAAGTCCGACAGATGTGGGAAAAGTACGACGGCAATCTCATCACCGCCTTCAAGGAATACCAAGATTCAAATAACCTCGACATCATCACCTGCGGCGCAACCCACGGATACTTACCGCTGATGAAAATGTATCCCCAAGCCGTATGGGCACAAATCAAGGTTGCGACGGAACACTATGAAGACACCTTTGGCCGATCGCCCAAGGGTATCTGGTTACCTGAATGTGCCTACTACGAAGGGCTAGAGCGCATGGTGGCCGATGCAGGTCTACGATACTTCTTAACCGACGGTCACGGGATTTTGTACGGTCGTCCACGGCCAAGATTCGGCACCTATGCCCCAATTTTTACTGAATCTGGTGTGGCGGCGTTTGGCCGAGATCAAGAGTCATCACAGCAGGTTTGGTCGTCGGAAGTCGGCTATCCGGGGGCGGCTGAATATCGTGAGTTTTATCGAGATTTAGGCTGGGATGCTGAGTATGAGTATATTAAGCCGTATATCATGCCCAACGGCCAACGCAAAAATGTGGGCATCAAGTATCATCGCATCACCGGGAAGACCGTCGGCTCTAGCGATAAGGCGCTCTATGACCCCTATTGGGCTAAGGAAAAAGCAGCCTCCCATGCCGCAAACTTCATGGAGAACCGAAAACAACAAGTCGGCAATCTGAGCAATATGATGGGCCGAAAACCGATCGTGGTTTCGCCTTACGATGCTGAACTGTTTGGTCATTGGTGGTATGAAGGTCCGTGGTTTATTGATTATTTCTTGCGTAAATCTTGGTTTGATCAAAAGGACTACGAAGTCACTCATCTGTCTGATTATTTACGAGGCAATCCGACTCAACAAGTGGTGCGCCCATCGCAATCAAGTTGGGGTTACAAGGGTTTCCATGAATATTGGCTGAATGATACCAATGCTTGGGTTTATCCTCATTTACACAAAATTGCAGAGCGGATGATCGATCTGTCGCGCATGGAACCAGAGGATGAGTTGCAATGGAAGGCGTTAAATCAGGCATCTCGTGAGGTGTTGTTGGCACAGTCATCCGATTGGGCGTTCATTATGCGAACTGGAACGATGGTGCCTTATGCGGTGCGGCGGACAAAATCCCATGTCCAACGGTTTAATAAATTGTATGAAGATATTCGGGCTGGGAAAGTAGATTCGGGGTGGTTGGAGAAGGTGGAGGCGATCGATAATATCTTTCCTAACATTAACTATCGCGTTTATCGCCCAATGTAATTATTTAATCTAAGTAAGTAATTATTTAATCTAATCCCTCGAACGTTCGGGGGATTTTTTGTGCAGCCAACTTATCGTAAAAAGCACCGATCGACTTAACCAATCTGCTCGCATTTCGCAAAACAAATTCAGTTAAACCGATCGGTGCTTTAAGTTAATCAACTATTTGAATCGATTACTCACTTCACTCAATTACTCACTGACGCGTGCCCGAGATGTAACGCGTTGACGAGTTGCACGTTTAACAATGGGAGTCGTTGCGCCGCCTGCTACCGTACTAGATACAGCATTGACAGCCTCAGCCGCGTTTGCAGGATTGACCGTGTTCACAGTGTCAAGTGAATTAACTGTGTTGACGGAATTAACTGCTTCAGACGAAGGGGCAACTCTAGCCGCCGCTCGTACCTTAGGAATCACACCTGTACTCTGAATACCGTCCGATGCAGACTTCACCGAATTCCCTCCCATGGTTCCAGGAGTAGCAGGGCTTTGCAACAAGAAGACCACCAATGGACTGCTCTGGACTTCACGACGTAAGACCCGTTGAACATCACGCTCGATTTGATATTGCAATCCAGCCCAATCTACGTCCAATTGGCCCTCATCTTTAATTGGACGAGCAAACTCAGACCACCGATCGCGCAGAAGCACTTCCATGCCCGCTTGGAGTTTGAGTTGAAGGGCTTCCGTCGGCAGCGTCGTGACAACTCCACGAATATGAACTTCAGGACGAGTCATTAACTTGCCATCCCATCCAACAGTCGCCGCAACGGTAACAACGCCATCGCCCGCCAAATGTTGACGCTCTTTCAGAACCCGATCGTCCACGATTCCAGATCTAGACGTATCCATGAGTTCAATTCCTGACGGAACCTTGTCTCCCTTGGAAATGCTATTTTCGCGCAATTCAATGGTGTCGCCATTATCAATAATGATCATATTTTCCGCTGGGATTCCCATGGACTGAGCCGTCTGGGAATGCTTCACCAACATCCGATGTTCGCCATGAACAGGCAAGAAGAATTTAGGTTTGGTCAAGGCGATCATCAGTTTTTGATCTTCTTGGCATCCATGACCCGAAACGTGGATTCCAGCTTCACGGCCATAAACAACCTTGGCACCCTGCATCATTAACCGATCGATCGTATTCACAACCGAGATCGTGTTACCAGGAATTGGGTTGGCACTGAAGACCACCGTATCGCCTTCACGAATTTTAATTTGACGGTGTTCTTGATTAGAAATCCGGGTTAGCGCCGACATTGGCTCACCTTGAGATCCGGTAGTTAGAATCACCAATTTATTATCAGGAATCCGGTTGACCGCATTAATCGGGACCATGGTTTCATCTTTGCACTTGACGTAGCCAAGATTCCGCGCATGAGCAATCACGTTCAGCATCGATCGACCTAGTACCGCGACAGACTTGCCATATTTTTCCGCCAATTCCAGAATCATATTGACCCGGTGAACCGACGACGCAAAAGTCGTGATGATCAAGCGACCTTCCGCCTGCATGTAAATCTTCTCAAGGTTCGGAAATACTGCGCGTTCAGAGGGAGTGAATCCGGAAAGCTCAGAGTTGGTAGAATCGCTAATCAGGCACTGTACGCCCTTTTCGCCATATTCTGCCAAACGCTGAATATCAAAGGTTTCGCCATCAACTGGAGTGTGATCGAACTTGAAATCTCCGGTATGAATCACAATCCCGACGGGCGTATGAATCGCAACGGTGAAGCTATCCGCCATAGAGTGGGTGTTACGAATAAATTCAACGAGGAAGTGGGTTCCAATCCGAATGAAATCACGCGGTCCAACCCGGCGCAATTCAGTCCGATCGGCCACACCTGCTTCTTGTAATTTTCCTTCGAGCAATGCCAGCGCCAATCTTGGACCGTACATAACGGGAATATCGATTTGTTTTAGGTGAAATGCAATCCCACCAATATGGTCTTCATGGCCGTGGGTGATGACCATGCCTTGAATTTTGTGCTGATTTTCCCGCAAGTAAGTCATGTCGGGCAAGACAATGTTGACACCATGCATTCCGTCGGTTGGGAAGGCGAGTCCTGCATCAAGCAGCATAATTTCGTCGCCATATTCAAACACGCAGGTATTCTTACCAATTTCGTGCAAACCGCCGAGGGGGATAATTTTCAGGGCATCACTGGTGTCGCGTTTAACAATTGTTCTAGGCTCACCTGCTTTAACGACGGGTTTTGCGCCGCTGCGAGTGACGATCTTACGATCGCTGTTGGTGTCAGACTTAGCAATTGAGGGCTTGGAAGTACGATCGAGGGTCATAGGGGTGTTCTCCGAAAAGGATGAATTAATAGATTCAGACATGGACTTTTTGATTGGAATCGAATTCGGCATTGGTGTTCTATTCGTAAATTAGGGAAGAGGTGAAAAACAAGATGGGACTTACGATTGGAGGATTCCTATAGGCTAATGATCGGCTCGACCCAGAGCATTACGCCAGTCCTAAATATCTGCCAAGCAAACGAAGAGCCATGTTAGAGAAGCTTGAGTTCTTTCATGACCCGCTGAAGCTCAGTTACAACGTCGTTAGGGACATCACAGAGCGGCAAACGGCATCCACCAACTTCCCAGCCCATCAGTCGCAGGGCGGCTTTGAGAGGAATCGGGTTTGCGGTAAGAAACAGTGCTTTGAATAAGGGCAACAGTTGGGCGTGAATTTTACTGGCTTCGCTGACTTGACCGGATTCAAAATTCTGAATCATTTTCTGAAGGAGATTTCCCGTCAGATGACTGGCCACACTGATAACACCACAGCCTCCGATCGCCAATATCGGCAGAGTTAAGGAGTCATCCCCCGAATAAATTCCAAATTCAGGTGGGGTCGATCGACGAATATCACTGGCTTGATCCAAGCTACCACTAGCTTCTTTGATGGCAACAATATTAGAAATCTCTGCTAACCGAACTACAGTTGCAGGAGCCAACGATTGACCCGTACGTCCTGGAACGTTATAAAGCATGATTGGCATGTCGGGAACTGCCGCTGCGATCGCCTTGAAATGTAAATACAGTCCTTCTTGAGGTGGCTTATTGTAGTAAGGCACTACTTGAAGGGAGCCATCTAAGCCTAAACTGTGGGCCTTTTGAGTAGCAACAATCGCTTCAGAGGTGCTATTTGAACCCGTTCCAGCCATGACCTTAGCCTTGCCCAAAACTGCCTTCTGCACCACTCGAAACAATTCAAACTCTTCGTCCCAAGACAATGTGGGAGATTCGCCCGTTGTTCCACAGACCACTATAGTATCAGTCCCGTTTTCAGCGAGATGCACAGCAAGTCGCTCAGCCACTTCATAATTGACCGTACCATCAGCAGAAAATGGGGTCACCATTGCCGTCAATACTCGTCCAAACTCTGTTTGCAAGTTCGTCACACTCAAGATCTACTCC
>JAYUEW010000328.1:0-4743 GCA_043739045.1 Synechococcales cyanobacterium | reverse complement strand
CTACAACTTCGTAAATTTCGGGATTTAGATCCGTAAATCCGACCAAGGCCGCGATCGCCTGTGGACTAATTTCAGTATCGGCAAAAATACGATCGGGTAAATGCTCAATTAAGGACCGATCGGAAATCTTACCTAAAATCGACAACGGACGATCGGGCTGTCCTGCCGCCACTTCATCCGCCTCTGGAGATAATTCATAGTACACATACTCCCCAATTTTCACATGCCGCGTATCCGAGGTGATAAACACATACTGATTGCCTGTTTCACCCGGCCCTTTAACGGTGCCCACAACATAGGATGACGACGACGATGAAGATGATGAGGTCACGGTACGACATCCTATTACTGATACCGTTCAAGTGTACTATGGACGATCGCGATCGCAGTAGTTTAGTCGCTGTAATCCATACCAATATCAACATTTTTGCTAATACTTAGGGGAAATACGGATACACTCTCTCCAAACAAACGTTAAGGTTAGAAGTGATATTGCAGTTTACTGATGCTGCTATGGAACATCGTACGTTGAGATATGGGCTGTGTAATAGATAAGATCTCATATATTAGTACTCAAGAAATAATTTGTTAACCTCTTCGGACTCATCCTCCATGATCACGGGTAACTGCGACCCCATCTTAGAATCGACTTTTTCTTCTATTCCAGAGCTGCACGATGCTGCTTACTGGAAAGCTCAGTACGAAGGTCAAGTCGCAGGACAATCTTTAACTAAGGCGTTGACCAATGAAATTCGGAAGTCTTCAGACCTATCGGTAATCTATCAAACTGCTCTTCAGGGCATGGCTAATTTGTTCGGGGTGTCGCAGGCCATGATCTTACGGCTACGGTTTTGGGATCCACGCCAAATGCTGAAAGTTGCCGATCGACTGCCTAAAACCCGCGTCCTTGTTGAGTCAGTTTGGCCGATTCCCATCCCCACTGAACCCGCCCTTCCACTCCAATCTTATTGGATTAGCGAATGTCAGGTGACGCAATCCGCCATGAAAGCATTTCCTAGATTGTTAAATGTTCCCACATTAAATGATTTTGGGTTGATTTTGGAGTCTCCAGAGACTGTTGTAGATCTATTGAATCCCCAAGCTCATCCTGCTTTATTGATGTTGCCCTTGGAAAATAAAGGAAAGCCCCTTGGATTTTTAGTTCTTCAACATAACCAGTCTCACCGATGGACAGCGGCTCAAATTGATTTCATCGAATTGATTGCTGGACAAATCAGCTCAGCGATTATTCAAACCGAAACTCTGCGTCAAGTGGAGTCCATTGTGGAAGATAGGACTGCTCAACTTCAACACAGTGTCGATTTACAAGGGAAGCTCTATGAATTGAACCGCAAACAGATTGAACGTCTGCGGGAAATGAACAAGAGGATGGACGAGTTTCTGAGTACACTGAGCCATGAATTACGGACTCCACTCACGAGTATGATGCTGGCAATTCGGATGCTTCGAGAAGCCACGCTTTCCCCAGAACGACGATCGCAATATCTGAACATCTTGGAGCAGCAATGTGCACAGGAAGCGAGTTTGATTAATGATCTTTTAGCCTTGCAAGAGCTAGAAACTAAACAAGTCGCGATGCAAGTCCAAGTCGTAGACATCCCCCATCTTACTCAGGAGCTTAAACATGGTTTTGAGCAGCGATGGACTAGAAAAGGATTGTCATTAGATATTGAGACGGTGCCGGGGATTAGCCTATCGACTGATGTAGGCAGTTTAAATCGGGTGTTGCTGGAACTCTTGACCAATGCTGGAAAATATGGCCATGCGAATACCCAGATCACCATGGCATTGAAGACAATAGGTAACCAACTTGAGATTTCCGTCAGTAATCTTGGTGCGGGCATCACGGCGGCAGAAATGCCTTACATTTTTGAAAAGTTTCGGCGCGGTCATGGCATAACAGATAGCGTAGTGCCGGGGACAGGGCTAGGACTAGCTCTAGTCAAGAGTCTGGTGCAGCATTTGAGTGGAACGATTACAGCTGAAAGTACGATCGTGACCGAAAAACAAAATGAAGAGGATGCTCCATCCCACCTGACAACCTTTAGAATATTGCTACCGATGTCGCCGGATATGGCAAAAGCATAGCGTTGACCTTGTAATTCTGCTAAAGCCGCTGCTAAACCAGTTCTTAAAACTGCTGCTTAAAACCGCTTCTCAAATCAGGTCTGAGAAGCGCCCATCGCAACATACAATAATTTAGGTAGATTTGCTGGTTGTCTGCTCTCAACTCCGGGAAGACTGAATACACTAATCTACAACTTATGTTAGCCACTGCATCTCCACCACTACTCCGATGGCAGCGTCCAGACTATTCTCCTATTGCGAGAAGACTAGACGTATCTGTTTCTGCGGCCAAATTGAGTTGGTATTTGTGGCTAGATAGTCAAGGCATTCATCGATCGCCCCAATCTCGACATCAGCGGGCGGAGTGGTTAGTTGCGACTCTTTTAGAACTAGGTCCGACGTTTATTAAAATCGGACAGGCGTTGTCTACGCGGGCAGATTTGTTGCCGTTAGAATATGTCAAAGCGTTAGCTCGATTACAAGATCAGGTGCCGGAGTTTCCGGTTGAGCAAGCGATCGCTATTATTGAAGCTGAGTTTGATACGTCGCTTTCAAGTCTTTACAAAGAGTTCGATTTAATTCCGATCGCAGCGGCCAGCCTGGGACAAGTCCATCGGGCCAGGTTGCATACAGGCGAAGAAGTCTGCGTTAAAATCCAACGTCCAGGATTGCAACGCTTGTTTGATTTGGATTTTGCTGTGTTGAAGCAACTGACGACGTTTATTAAACGGGTGTTGCCAAATTCACACTATGTAGATTTTGAGGCAATTTATGCTGAGTTTACCGACATTCTATACAAAGAAATTGACTATGTGAATGAAGGTATGAATGCCGATCGATTTCGTCGGAATTTTGCCGATCATCCCTACATTGTGGTTCCCAGGATCTACCCACGCTTCACCACCAAGCGGGTCTTGACCATGGAATATCTGCCAGGAATTAAGGTCAACGATCGGGCCGCTCTCGAAGCCGCAGGTGTGAACCCCAAGGAGATTAATCACATTGGCATTTGCTCTTACATGAAGCAGTTGTTGCAGGATGGTTTTTTTCAGGCCGATCCCCATCCCGGAAATATGGCGGTCAGTAATGATGGGAAATTAATTTTTTATGATTTTGGCATGATGGCTGAAGTGCAGTCGATCAATCAAGATCAAATGATTCAGACATTTTTTGCGGTGTTGAAGAAAGACACGGAACAGGTGATTTCGACCCTGACGGACATGGGTTTGATTGAATCTATGGCAGATATGACTCCGGTGCGCCGAATTATTAAGTTTTTGTTGGAACGATTTACTGAAAAGCCGATCGAAATTCAGGCATTCAAAAGTCTACGCAATGAAATGTATAGCTTATTTGAACAACAGCCTTTTCGGTTGCCCGCTCGGATGACTTTTATTATTAAAGCATTGACGACGCTTGATGGAGTCGCTCGCGATCTCGACCCTCAGTATAATTTGTTGGTTGCAGCGAAACCGTTCGTTAAAACTTTGGCGGCGACATCCCCGGAAAATCGGACAAAGGGCGTTGGTGTTTTGGCAAAGCAAGCGAAAAGTTATTTGTCTTATAAATTAAATCAGCCCAATGGCACCGAAGTTGCGATCGCTCGGTTTGAGGAGCGCTTATCAGACGGCGATTTACAAATCCAAGTTCGCTCTGTAGAAGGCGATCGGGCGATTAAGGCATTGAATTTGACAATGATGGCGATATTGTATGCCTGTATTACCGGGTTTTCAGCATTGATTGGGACGATGCTACTTGTCTCTGCTGCCTATAAAGGTGGTGCGATCTTTGCCTTTGTGATTGCGGGAGTCTCTGGAGTAATATTGTTACAGAAGCTAATTCAATTGGCGGTACGATCGAAGCTTGATCAATTAGTCGGAAATTAGCTTAATTCTCCGACGACTATTCCGCTGTCATTCAATTCAAGAAGTTGGAAAGATTCGGTCGTTTGTTCTTGGATCAAATAGAATCATTTGTTTTAAGTCAAATTTTAATGGAATCACATCCCCAATGTTTGGACATTTTTCATTGATGGACTGAATGAAGACAAGTGGAAAGATTCCACCTTTAATAGGCATCTCAGTCTGAATTGAACGGGTGTCTTGATTCAATCGTTCAATATGTATCACTGTCGCCGACACATGGGATAGGGCGGGTTCTATTTTGATATTCTGCGGCGCAATTCCAAAATAGAACCGTTGACCGGATTGCAATTCACCTTTCAAAGCGCGTCTTAATGCGATCGTGGCCGGAATCATCCGATCGCCCACCTGAAAGCCGTCGCCTGTGAATGGGACCCCAAAAACATTCATCGGTGGATTACTTAATACAGCCTCTGTACGATTTTTGGGAAGTGATTGTGGATGGAGAATAGAATTCGTGATAGACATTGTGCTGAGTGATAGCAGATTGCTTATCATTTTAGCGTTTTTGATGCTGCATGGAGATCAGTCACCTACTGGTGTCAATGTTGCAAATACATCTATTAGAATTTTCGACATTGCTTTTGTGCCATAGCATTCCAAACATCGATCCCGTCCTTGTTTGCCTTTTCGTTCTGCAAGATCCCAATTTGCAAATATTTCGGTAATCATTTCAGCAATTTGCGGCGGGTTTTGTGGCTCGACCAAATAACCAGTACCACCCAAAATTTTG
>JAYUEW010000327.1:0-5856 GCA_043739045.1 Synechococcales cyanobacterium | reverse complement strand
TGTGAGTTCTCCGCCACCTGTGGAAAATTTTGCTGTTGACCCAATCCCAGCCTGTCATCCTTATGCGTATGGCAAACCTCCGGTCTCAATATCTACCCCGCAGCCGGAGCCTGTTAGTACTTAATCCATCCATTACTTAAATACTCATCACTTAAATGCCATTATGACGACTACAACCTCGACGCACCTCACAGCCACAACAATAGCCACCCCAGAACACCACCATCCACATCCCGATCATCGAATTTTGGGATTGTATATGTTTCTGATTGCAGAAGGTATGATTTTTGTCGGTCTTTTTGTGGCTTATTTTACCTTCCGTGCCGTGGCTCCAGGAATGCAAGGAGACTTACCAAAGCTGGAACTAATGCTGCCGGGAATCAATACGATTATTTTGGTGAGTAGTAGTTTTGTTATGAATCGTGGACAATCGGCGATTAAGAAGAATGACACTAAGGGCTTGCAGTTTTGGTTTGGACTCACTGCATTAATGGGCGCGACATTCCTGGTGGGGCAGATGTATGAGTATTTCCATTTGGAATTTGGATTAAAATCCAGTTTGTTCGCCAGTACTTTTTATGTGCTGACTGGGTTTCATGGATTACATGTCTGCTTTGGGTTGATCCTGACGTTGGGGGTGTTGTGGCGATCGCGCACTCCTGAACATTACAGCGAACACTCACATTTTGGGGTAGAGGCCGCTGAAATTTATTGGCACTTTGTCGATGTGATTTGGATTTTGCTGTTTGTTATCCTTTATCTCTTCTAGAGATCTAGAGACGCATCATAACTAAACTCTTAAAAACCTCCTGCATGATAAGTGGGAGGTTTTTTTAAGCTTTCAAGGCACCTGATTTAAATCCGATGCCACACTCGATCGTTCAATTCATATCCCTACGCCTCAATTACAACCCGTAAATTTCCTCGTTTACGGAGTACTCGACAGGATGTTGTCGTGCCGCTGCGTTCTTTAGCCGATGCACCTTGACGAATAAACTCTAAATCCACCAAAGTCGATCCCACATGTAAATTAGTAATCGTCAAATGTTGAATATTAGACGGCAATGCAGGATCAATAATTCGTAAACAATTTGCAGGTGCATCTGGAACCAAATTGGTCATCATTTGCAACAACTGAAACACCGTTCCCGTCGCCCATGCCTGAGGAGAACAGGCTACAGGATAGCGCACGGGTTCACTATCGCCCTGACGCTCATACCCACAAAATAACTCAGGTGGACGCTGATACGGTTGGCGCAAAGTCATATCCAGCAACGCTTGACCCAACTCCAATGCATGATCCACATGACCGAGCGATCGTAATCCTAAGGCAATCATGCCATTGTCATGGGGCCATACTGAACCCAAGTGATACCCCATAGGATTGTAAGCTGGCGAGAAACTACTGAGAGTGCGAATGCCCCAACCATTGAACATATCGGGAGCTTGAAGCCGTTCAGCGACACTTTTGGATTTGTCGTCGTCTAAAATTCCAAGATTTAAACAATGGCCGGGATTTGACGTGATGCTATCTACCATTTTGCCATCACCATCAAGTGCTAAAGCAATAAATCCTTCATCCTCCATCCAGAAATCTTTATTAAACCGTTCCTTCAATTGCTCCGCTTCTTCTTTCCACCGATCGCCCAAATCAGGGCGTTTACGACCATGGGCTAGTTCACTCATGCGCATTTTTGCGGCATAGACATAGCCTTGAACTTCGCACAATGCGATCGGTCCTGTGGCCATTTTGCCATTGCGATCAACAATACAATCTCCAGAGTCTTTCCAACCTTGATTAACTAAGCCGCGCTTCGATCGTTTGTTGTAGCTGAGATAGCCTGTTTCCGACATTTCTCGATCGATCCAAGACATCGCCGCCAGCGCATTTTCCCACAACCGTTCGGTGGTTTCCCGATCGCTTGTCCAGGCATAGTATTCCGCATAGAGCATTAACCACAGCGGCGTTGCATCAACCGTTCCGTAGTAGGGCGTATGGGGGATTTTTTCACAGCGAGCCAGTTCCCCAAGGCGAATTTCGTGGAGGATTTTTCCCGGTTCTTCTTCACGCCAATCATCGTCGTCTTTTCCTTGGTAATAGGCCAGAACTGTTAAAGTGTCTCGGGCGATCGATGGATTGAGAATTAAACATTGGGACGCAGCAATAATGGAATCTCGACCAAACAAAGTACAAAACCAGGGAACTCCTGCCGATAAAACTTTCCCTTGTTCAAAGGTCTGGCGCAGTAAGTAAATATCTTGTTCTGCTCGTTCAATCACTTGATTAATAGCTTTATTGTCGGTGCGAATTTGGGTGGCTGAAGCGCGCCACTCCTGTTCTTCCATCATTTCTGCGGCTTTGGCCTGCACTAAGGTCATGGGCACAGGAACGCGGGAAACGGGTTGGCTGTTGGCGAGTAAACTAATTCGGTAACTGAGGCGTTCGGTGGCATGGGATTCGAGTTCGATCCGCCAGAGGGCCGTGTAACCTTTGAAGGCTTGGGGTTGGTTATGGGAAAACTGGATATGAGATTCCATAATGCTGCCATCGAGACCTTGGTAGGCCATGCTCATTTCACTCGGGTCTTCGTACAGCGCATACCCTTCCATGGGAAGTATTGCTGGGTCGTTGGTTGCGTGTCGCATGACTCGCCGTAGCAGTTGCCCATGTTCTTTACGATCGAAGCCCCGAATTTCAAATAAATCAGTAAAATCTGCATCAAAGCTTAAACTTAAATCAAAGGCTACGGGGTCCGGTCCGTAGTTTGTTAAGGTGATTTCTTCAAACAATCCGCCATTTAATACTAATTCCCGCTGAATTCCAATGGTCTCGGCAGGGATCTCGTCTAGACGAGGATTTGCGCAGAGGACGGACAAGGAAAACCCTCGTTGGGCGGTGCTGCTGAGCAGAATGGGCGATCGGTGGTTAAGTTGTAATTCCAGCCGACTCAGGAAGCGCGAGTCACGGCAAAATAGGCCCATGCTGGTGACAACGCCATCATCTAGACAGCCTGAAATATTTCCTAAGGTGTCTGTAATTAAAAACAGATCGTCATCTTTCACCGTCAATGTCTGTTGCATCCGATCGCTGAAGCTACAGCCCCAACTCGGAATAGGAAATTCCTCTGCTGATGCATAGACCCTGCGATCGACTTCGACGACTTTTTCTATGACATTACAAGTCATTGGCTCGGGGGGAGAATTGTTGACGGCAATGGTGTTAACGGCAATGGTATTAATCTCTGACGTGATGAGTTCTGAGGATTTCAGCGATACTGATTGCTGTGATTGATCTAAGGTGTCAGATTTGGGTGGCAATTCAGCTTGTAACTTATTAGCTTGTAACTTATTAGTGGTGCTTTTCGATTGAGATGGCATGGTCACTCCAGCGAATCTAATGAAGTAGTTGCAGTCTTTAAAATTACGGCAGAGTCGTGTGAAAACCTCGTTCTTTAGAAAGCTTTAAGCCTTCTTATTATAAAGTAGGTTTTTATTGTTGTGGCACAACACAAACTAGCTCCACTTCTAAATTAGTTGAAATTAGTTGAAGTCTGGATGTCCTGACATGAAAAAACGTTATCTAAGTTACGGCAAATACCTGAAAAATTGTCTATGATGGGTAGTTAAGGAATCCTAAGTATGTCAAGATTACGTGATTGTGTTTGGGTTAATGTCCTCTACTTTAGCTGTAAATTGATTAGTTTATTCTTCGATCCGATCGTTGAAAATCTAGGGTCAATGTACTCACATTAAGACTGGATTGTCGTTGAGATTACGTACAATCTGCATTGCGCTAACCTTAGGTGAAACAGGCTAATTTTCAGACTAGGTATTTGTGTCTGTGTTTCTCAATCTATTTATCCCTAAAGAGGTGTCCTGTGGCTCTGTATGCAGATCTTCATCGTCACTTAGGTGGCTCCGTCGTACCCAGAATTTTATGGCGTTATTTAGAGCGTAGTCAGTCTAGTTTAACGACTCAGTTTGAGACTTATGCTAATTTTGAAACGTTTTACACTCGTCCGAGAAATACCTTAGAAGAGTATCTTGAGCTTCATAGCCTAGTGGAAAAAGTCCAAACCCCTGAAAGTTTGCCGTACTTTATTTGTCGCCTTTTACGAGGTGCTTATATTTTTGAAAATCTGGCTTATTTAGAACTCCGATCGACTCCTTATCTGCGGACGGATGAAACGCGTTCTCAAGGCGATCGGATTGACCAAATGAGTGAGATTGTTGAAATTATTGGCCAAGCGGCTCGTCAGGTGGAATATCCGATTGTGATGAGCCAAATTGTTTGTATGCACAGTAAATTGCCCTATGACGTGAATAAGGCGATCGTAGATTTGGCGATTAATCATCCGCATTTTGTTTGTGGTATTGATTTGGCGGGGAGCGATCGGTTGTATGGTGAGCGGATGGGTGAGTTTGTTAAGCTCTATGCCTATGCGCGCAATCATGGTGTGAAAACGACAGGGCATTTGTATGAGACGGTGAATGGTTGTCATCCTGAATTATTGCCCTATTTGATGCGAATTGGTCACGGGATTCAAATTCCGATGAAGCATCCTGAATTGTTGAAAGAGATTGCGACGAGGGGTCAATGTTTGGAAGTCTGCCCTTCAACGTATCCAAAAACAGGGACATTAAAAGATATTTCTGAGTTGAAAGTGGTGTTCGATCGGTGTTTTGATGCGGGTGTTGATATTGCGATTTGCACGGATAATGCTGGATTGCACAATGTTCGATTGACTCAGGAATACGAGAATCTTTTGACTCTTGATATTATTGGGTTTGAAGAACTCCAAGCCTGCCAAGAATCTGCGTTTCGCCATGGTTTTGCTTGGGGGTATCAAGAGCGTCCGGCATCCATGCTCAGTCGGTTGATGCAATGGGAGGGAAGCGGGGCGGTAGTAAACTAAAACGATCGAAATACTTAAAGGAGCAGCCCATATGCTAGAACTCCAGACGTTGAAAAACCAATTGTCAGAGACTTCATTCTCTGATGTGAGTCTATACTATTCCGATTTTGTTGAATGGGTTGAGGTCACGATCGGGCAATTGGGCCAACAAGATTATTCTCAGGTGGATTGGGAAAATTTATTGGATGAAATCGAGGATATGTCTCGTCGAGAACGGCAAAGTTTGGAAAGCAATTTGGTGATTTTGCTGCTGCATTTATTGAAATGGCAATACCAAAGCGATCGTCGCACGGGTAGCTGGAAAGGCAGCATTGTGGAACATCGTCGCCGCATTCTCAAAACTATCAAACGATCGCCCAGTCTCAATGTCTATTTGCAGGAATGTTTTAAGGAAGCTTATGGGGATGCGATCGAGCAGGCGGCGGCTGAGACGGGTCTTAATTCAGATTGTTTCCCGGTGATTTGTGAGTATGCGATCGATCGATGTTTAGATACAACCTTTTTTCCTGAGTGACCTGCTTTTCAAAATATTTTTGTGATCTTTGATGATGAGATAAATTCTGTGAATGAACAACGTGAGATTATTGTGGGGCATTCTTCTTACAATCGTTTGTTGATAGTGTCTTTCACCGAACGTCCCAGTTCAATTCGTTTGATTAGTGCCCGATTAGTAACTCCAAAGGAGCGTGATAGATATGAACGAAGTCTTTTTTGAACTTCCTGAAGATGAGCTTTTACCAGAGTATGAATTTGACTATTCAAAGGCAAAACCCAATCGTTTTTCGGCGCAGCGTGCAGAAGTTGCTCTAAAGGTTGTGGTGTTAGATGTGGATGTAGCTCAGGTATTTTCTACGCCGGAAGCGGTGAATCATGCTCTGCGATCGTTGATTGCGGCAATGCCAAGCTAATTGATTTCAAGTTCAATCGCCCCTCTCCAAAA
>JAYUEW010000326.1:0-7774 GCA_043739045.1 Synechococcales cyanobacterium | reverse complement strand
GCTCATCGCCTGCTTACCTTCAGCTTTAAGAATCCCCGTTAGCCAACCCAAAACACAATATCCATCATGGTCGTTGCAACCCAGTCCGTAGAACAGCTTTGTATTAACTCGATTCGTTTCTTAGCGATCGATGCCGTCGAAAAGGCAAAATCCGGGCACCCCGGCCTACCGATGGGGGCAGCGCCCATGGCGTTTACCCTGTGGGACAAATTCCTCAAATTCAACCCCAAGAACCCCACTTGGTTGAACCGCGATCGTTTCGTACTCTCGGCTGGACATGGCTCCATGCTGCAATATTCATTGATGCACCTGTTCGGCTACGACAGCGTGAGTATCGATGACATCAAGCAATTCCGTCAATGGGGATCCAAAACTCCTGGACATCCTGAAAACTTCATGACCGCTGGCATCGAAGTCACCACAGGTCCATTGGGTCAAGGGATTTGTAACGGTGTGGGCTTGGCAATGGCTGAAGCACACATGGCCGCAACCTTCAACAAGCCCGACTGCACTATCTTCGACCAATACACCTACGTTATCCTGGGCGACGGTTGCAACATGGAAGGCGTATCCGGTGAAGCCTGTTCCTTGGCGGGTCACCTAGGTCTCGGCAAATTGATCGCGCTTTATGATGACAACCACATCTCGATCGATGGCGACACCGAAGTTTCCTTCACCGAAGACGTAGGCAAGCGCTTTGAAGCCTATGGCTGGCAAGTGCTGATTGTCCCCGATGGCGACACCAATACGGAAGCCATTGCAAAGGCCATCGAAGAAGCTAAGGCTGAAACCACCAAGCCAACCATGATCAAAGTCCGCACCACGATCGGCTTTGGTTCCCCAAACAAGGGCGGCACCGCAGGCATTCACGGCGCAGCATTGGGCGGCGACGAAATCAAGCTCACCCGCGAAGCATTGAACTGGAACTACGAGCCATTTGTCGTTCCTGAAGAAGCAAAAGCTTACTATGCAAAAGCCGTAGAACGCGGTGCTGAGGCTGAAGCTGAGTGGAACAAGACTTGGGAAACTTACAAGACTAAGTATCCTGAAGAGACCGCTCGCATCGAGCGTCAAACTAGCTACCAATTGCCTTCCGGTTGGGAAAAGTGCCTACCCACTTACACCCCTGAAGACAAAGCGCTTGCAACCCGTCAGACTTCTGAGAAGACCCTGAACGCTATTGCAAACGCAGTCCCCGAACTGATCGGCGGTTCTGCTGACTTGACCCACTCCAACTTGACCCAACTTAAGGGGTTCGCTGATTTCCAAAAAGGAAGCTACGCCGGACGTAACCTTCGCTTTGGCGTTCGTGAACATGGGATGGCGGCCATCTGTAACGGAATCTATCTCCACAAAACAGGTTTGGTTCCCTTCGGTGCAACGTTCCTAGTATTCGTAGACTACATGCGCGGCGCTGTCCGGTTGTCGGCTTTGGCTGAAACTCAAGTCATCTATGTCTTGACCCACGATTCGATCGCCCTCGGTGAAGATGGCCCGACTCACCAACCCGTGGAAACGATCGCATCCCTCCGCGTCATCCCGAACCTCTTGGTATTCCGTCCCGCCGACGGTAACGAGACGTCTGGATCGTACAAAGTGGCTATGGAACGTCGTACAACCTCTTCCATCATGGCCATGACTCGTCAAGCCTTGCCTCAGTTGGCGGGTTCTAGCATCGAAGCAGTTGCACGCGGTGGATACATTCTGTCCAACGACGGCGACCTGTCTGACATCATCTTGATTGGTACGGGTAGCGAAGTCAGCCTTTGTGTTGATACCGCTGCTAAACTCCGCGCAGATGGTCACAAAGTTTGTGTTGTCTCCATGCCTTGTGTGGAACTGTTTGAAGAGCAAGATGCAGCTTACAAAAATGCAGTATTGCCAAAAGCAGTCACCAAGCGTCTCGTTGTGGAAGCTGGAACAACTTTCGGCTGGCACAAATACGCTGGAACTGAAGGCGATGTCGTGGGAATTGATACCTTCGGCGCATCTGCTCCGGGCGGCGTGTTGATGAAGGAATTCGGCTTCACGGTCGAGAACGTCTATAACCGTGCAAAAGCATTGTTGGGCTAGACCTTCAAATTTGAATAGTTAGGAATTGATGACTAGCCGTTAAATGAAAAGCTCCTCAGAAATGGGGGGCTTTTTTGGCGATTCCCTTCCGTCACGCGAGGGACAATCCGACCTCTACATCATCCCAGTATTCTGACTCCACCCCTCGGAACTAGGCCGCCAACGCTTGAAGAAAGAACTTACGATATAAGTCACAACTGGGAATCAATTGCTGATTTTCTACCGATACCAATCCTTGACTCTGAAGATTAAAGGCGATCAACGGCTCCACATACTTGATGACTTCGCCCTTAACGATCGCCTGCATAACGGGAATAGATTCAGGAGCTTGACGCAAATCTGAGAGTTTTTGGCGCAGGTGACTTGCGTAAATACCATTTGGTTCAATTGCACTTTCAAACAATTGATCAATAGTCACTTCCGATAAACTCAATTGATATAATCCCCAATGAATCAGCAATGGATTCCCGCCCACGAGTTTCGACATTTCTTCCGCAATTTGGTCAGGGTTAGGAAGGGTATAGCGCTTAGCTAATTCTTGGACCTGCGATAATCCAAAACCAGGCAAATCAATTAACACACCTGCATTGAACGGGGACTGCGTTAAGTTCATCGGGACATATACATCCGTGGCATATACCAACGCCAATCGAAGCTGTTTCCACAGTTCACTATGCCGATCGCCATACCGTCCTTTTTCATGCCATGTCCGCAGCATTCCAAAAAAGTCCGCTGCAATATGATCATGGCCAAATACCACATCCACATCATCTAACACCACAACTAAGGGCATTCCCATTTGGGGTAAAATGTGATTCTCAAAATAGTGGGTGCAATTGTAGCTCACCCCAAATAAACTATCCCACTGCTCATTGAGCTTGTTTTCAAGACCCAAACTTCGGGCTACAACCGCACAGAACCATTTCAAAAAGCGACCCAAATCCTGCATCACCGCTGCATCCACAAGACGCAGATTAATCATCACCGTCGTCACAGACTGCGATCGCACATCCAACAACACTTTCGCCACTAGCGAACTCTTGCCCGATTGCCGAGGAGCCTTAAGCCGCACCAAACCGCCGCACTCATGCAAAATGGCATCCTGAAAAACCGCCTCAACCGGAGACCTAGATACATAAAATGGTGAATCTAACGACAACTGACCACTGGGAGGCAATACCAAACGACCGCCCACGGCACCTTCTGAATCGGTATAGTCTTCTGGATTCAATACTAATTCAAAGGCTCGGAAATAACATTCCAAAGTCTGCTGATCTACCGATATCTTTCGTCCACGCACCCGCGCCAACGTGTTCGCACTCAAACCAGTCCGATCGCTCAAGTCCTGAAGCGTCAACAACTTACTATCATTATGTTGATTTACATAACGCATTTCAGCCGACTGGAGCCGTTGCCAACCCTTTTTACTTAGAAGAATGCCACGCTTACGTTTCGCTACTTGAGTTTTCTGGGACATTATCAATATTGACAGCAACATTGCTCTCGATTTACTGAAAACTTATGGGATTGATTTATTATTACTCGATCGTATCATGAATAAGGGGTGAGACCCCCTATTTTCAGGAGAAGGAATAATTTACTTGAAAGGTATAAAATTTGTTAACGCACGAATTTTTAAGTAAATAGGAGGATTACATAGGAAATGTAGAATTTAACGTCCTATTTGCGTCTTCAGTCTAGATTCTGACATCGATCGGCTTAATCTGGCTAACTACGTTTTTTTGATTTCCAGGTTCCGCCATAACAATAGTGATTATTATTTTCTGAAAGCCGATCGCAACATTTTTGACACACAAAGATCCATTGTTTTGATGCATCATGCTGTACTCGAAATAAGCATGAAAAGATATCCTGACACCGATCGCAATTCTTTTCCCGTTGCCGAGTCATAGTTCAAATCACTCCAAATACTTATATTAAAGAATACTAACCAAACTATATGCGATCGCTGCTGAAAGAATAGGCACCGTTAAATTGTCAATACCCAAATTAGAGAACGCTTCTAATACGGCAGATAAAATGCCAACGGTGAATGCAATTGTAATCAACTGCTCTGTTGAAACCACAACATTGCTCAAAATGATTCCCGAAACCAGAGTCGCTACGATCGCCATGGTGAGTGAGCCTTCCCAACTTTTCTCCATTCCCCAAAGCTGATAGCGATGTCGGCCAAACCGTTTACCCACCAAGCCCGCCAGCCCATCGCCCCAAGTCATCACCAAAATTCCCAACACCCCAAATTCGGGTCGATTCACGCCCCAAAACCATCCCACTAAGACGGCGATGCTGACGGCATAAAAAAATGTCCCAAAACTTTTCCGGCCAACATTATCAATACGCGGCAAAAGTTGAAACCGATAGGAAGCCAGGGTGACGATCGCAAAAAAAACGCCCGCACTCACCCCAATCCATCCCGGAATCTTCATCCACCAAGCCAATAACACAATATTTCCCGTACCAATGTGAACCACCTTCCGCACCAGTTCCGAACCCTCAGGCACTACCCAATCGACCCCGATCGCGGTTAGCCCCACCAGTGCCAACCACAATGCCGCTATTGCAACTTTTATTTCCACTGCCTCCACTGCACCCAGCCACTCAATCACAGCCCTTGCTCCAAAATCTAAAATTCCCGGCTCTTCTCTTACCCTAGAATAAAAGATGGAAATTATGACGCGATGTTAAGAAAAAACTATGAAAGTTGCAGTCACGGGTGGAACCGGATTTGTGGGAAGTCGGTTGGTGGAAAAACTTGAAGCAGATGGACATCAGACCGTGTTGTTGACCCGCAATGCCGATCGTGCCCGTCAACAATTTCCCGCCGATGTCTATAAAAACGTCACCATTGTCTCCCTGACCTCCACCCCTTGGCAATCGTCCGTGAGTGGCTGTGATGGCGTGGTCAATCTTGCGGGAGAACCGATTTCTGATGCACGCTGGAGCGCCGATCGGAAAAAACTTCTGATGGACAGCCGCGTTGTCACTACCAAAAAATTAGTGGACGCGATCGCCGCAGCGGAAGTCAAACCCAAAGTATTGGTCAGTGCATCAGCCATTGGATTCTACGGCACCAGCGAAACAGCCACCTTTGACGAAAGCAGTCCAGCAGGTGAAGATTTCCTAGCGGAGATTTGTAAAAATTGGGAAGCCGCTGCCAATGTCGCCCAAGCATCCGGCACCCGAGTCGTAATAATCCGTCTTGGCATAGTGTTGGGCATGGGTGGTGTGATTGGCAAAATGTTGCCGCCGTTCAAATTGTTTGCGGGAGGACCGATCGGCACAGGGAAACAGGGATTCTCATGGATTCATCGCGATGATGCAGTGGACTTATTAATGCAAGCGCTGACTGAACCCACCATGCAAGGTGTTTACAATGGCACGGCCCCAAACCCCGTCACAATGGGCGAGCTTTGCAGCGAAATGGGGAAATCTCTTGGTCGTCCGTCTTGGCTTCCGGTCCCTGCGATCGCCCTTGAAGCATTACTCGGGGAAGGCGCAAAGTTAGTTCTAGAAGGTCAAAAAGTATTGCCAACGCGATCGTTATCGACTGGATTTAAGTTTAAATATTCATCTGTTTCAGATGCATTGAAACAAATTTTAGTAGGTGCTTAAAGATGATTTAACTCATTAAGAACGAGTGATTTAAATACAATTAACAACCCTGTGGAATTAGACTATCTCAATTGAATTAATCCATAGCAATGCCAACTCTCATAGCTTTTGCCGTCCCATATCGTTACCAATTCGGAGCGTAATATCAGACTCTAATTCTCCAATGGAACTTGACTCGACAATACCAATACCAATGATATGTTGAATAGATTCCGCAGCTTGACTTTGGCCACCTTGAACAATAATTTGGGTTTGGGTCTGTTGTTCTGTGCGGTCATCGCTCACAGATACATTTTCATACCCCGCCCGACTAAGTTGGGATACAACCGTTTGGGCCGCATCAGGATTATTTGAGGCATTTTGAATAATAATGCGCAGTGGAGCAGTTTTTCCATCCGCTTGACCTATGCCGACATTAAAATATTCCTTCATAATACGATCGCGCGCATCCGGGTCCATAATCCAATAGCTCGCCTGAAATTCCTTATCCCCGCTAAAGCGACCAGGAAGCAGAACCATTCTGATTGCTTTTTGATCAATGCCCACAGCATGATTCAATAATGCCGACATTTCCTCCAAGGTCATATTCGTATCAATGTAGGGCTGTAGTGCCCGAAGAATTCCTGGAATCCGGATAATTACTAACGGACTAGTAAATTTCTCGCGCAGCGCTTTTAATATTACCTGTTGACGTTGAACTCGGCCAATATCGCCAAGAGCATCATTTCTAAATCGAGCAAATTGTTCCGCCTTCTCCCCATCTAAAATCTGCCGCCCTTGCTTTAGATTAATTGAAAGTTTCTGAGTATTGTCTTCATAAACCATATCCGTCGGCACCGTCACCTCAACGCCACCCACTTGATTAATCAATTCACGAAAAGCATCCGTACTAAACCGGACATAACGATCGATGGGCACTCCTGCAAAATTATCAGAAATAACTTGATTCACTAGCGCTGGCCCGCCTGATGGATTAGCTTGATTTATTTTAGTTAAACCAAGATTTGGAATCTCAACTTGAGTATCACGGGGAATTGATAGGAGACTTACGTCAGACTGTTTTGGATCAATATGCAGTAGCAGCATCGAATCACTATTGCCACTGAATATCTCCTCGCTGCCGAGCTTCGCACCCGCTACCCGATCGATCCCCATCACCAACACATTCACCGGACGCTTCACCTGATAGCGGAAGCCATTTTTAAATAAATCGCTTAATAACTTCTGACCTTCACGAGACCCAATCCCACCCGGTGTCGGCATCGTCACCGCAATAAAAGATCCGATCGTCGCCGCCAAACCACCACTCAGCAGCAAAACCGCACTCTTCGTTAGGAAAGGACCGAGATGCGATCGGAGTTGAACGATCTGTTTAGATATTTTTTGAGCGATCGAAGTCATGGACTATGGTTCAGGAAAGGATGGGGCTTCTTCTAAATCTCTTTACAAACTAGCAAACTTGTTGCAAATTGTGGTGCAAAATAACTCAAAAGCCTAATAATCCGTGCGATCGTACAGACTGTATCAGACTTGCGCTGTTCATAAATCGCTTAACTTTTGACACTTAAGCTCCTGTGATTGTCAACTCAAAGTCCCTCATCCCAAAATTTCTTAACCCTTTCTTATGACATCATTTTATTCTTCACAGCCTCTAGTTTCTATTATTTTAGCTGGCGGAAAAGGTGAACGCTTCTGGCCCCTGAGCCGTCTCCATCGTCCGAAACAGTTTCTCAGCTTGGATGGTAGCGGCCTGAGCTTGCTCCAAACTACCGCCGATCGGTTGCTGATTCCGTCTCAAGGCTGGGAAAACCTCTGGGTCGTCACATCCGCGCAATTAGCCGATGGAGTCCGAGAGCAGTTGCCGGAGTTGCCCGAAGCGAATCTCTTAGTAGAACCTGAAGGGCGAGACACAGCTCCGGCGGTGACATGGAGCATTTTGGAAGTGGTCAAGCGCTATGGAGAAGATGTGGTAATGGCATTTTTTCCAGCAGACCATTGGATTACGGAACCCGAAAAATTTGTGCAGACCCTAGAAGCAGCTCGGCACGTTGCCCTAAAGTCGCAAACG
>JAYUEW010000325.1:0-6018 GCA_043739045.1 Synechococcales cyanobacterium | reverse complement strand
AATCGGCTTAAAGTGGGAAGACCTATTTAAAGTCCGCTATGCGTTCTAACCCAGTCTGGCTGTATCTTACAAGATTCACAGGCTGCGGAACCAGTGCCTTAAATTTAAATTCAATTACTTAGAAGAAGTTATATTTTTGCTGAGTAATTGCAATGCTGCGATCGTTCCTGGGGCATCTTTAGCCGCAATCTCTTTATTAATGGTATCTACACCATCTTCGATCGCAGTATAAGTAGTTTTCGATTTAACTTTTACACCATCTTCAACTGTTTTCCAGGAATCTTCAAATTTTGCAAATTCAGTTTTGGCCAAATTAAAATTCTTCGCTTCGATCGCAGCTTTAGTTTTACCAATCACATCCTGCATTCCCGAAAAACCAGAGAGCTTTACTCCTTCAGTAGTCTTACTCGGTACGGTAGAGGATTGCTCGATGGGCTTTACTTCTGGACTGCTACAGCCTACTAAGGTCAAAACTGAAATGCCCACTAAGATAAATTGCAGCGATCGCATTGTATATTTCCTAAAAAAACAGCTCTATTAAGTATAAACTAAATGTGATTCAGTCCTCATAAGCAATGTATTGAGCGTCAATATGTATCTCAATCGAGCCTTTCGTAAACATCACAGAACCCTTGCGATCGTCCTTTGTTTGCCATTGTTAATGACCATTTTAACAGGAATGGCGACAACCATGAGCGCAGAATGGTCACTCAATCTTGGCGTGAGTCGGAGTTTTATTTTAAAATTGCATACGGGCGAAATTTTCCATTTACAAGGATTTTATCCTATCTTAAATGGCCTGGGACTATTGGGGTTACTGATTACGGGTATTAGTATGTTACGAGTATTTCGCAAGACATCCTAGTTTTGGAAACTTGTTCAATTGATTGAAATTTTTAGATATAGACAAGAAAGTTGCACAATGTACCGATCGCACTGCATTGATTATGATCAGATCTGCTTTAATTCCTCATAAACTAATCCCCCAGAATCCGAAGTGGAAACTGAGGGACTATTTAAATCAGAATTAAGTCATCAAGCCAGAACCCAATCCACCAACGTCCGCACCCCGTAACCCGTTGCCCCCGTTGGATTGTAATCTTTATCCTTGTCTGTCCACACCGGACCCGCAACGTCCATATGTGCCCAGGTTGTATCTTTGACATACTGTTTCAAAAATACCGCCGCACTAATTGCCCCGCCTGTTCTCGCACCAATATTTTTCATATCTGCAATAGGAGATTTCATACTTTCAAAATAGGACTCCTCAAAGGGCATTTTCCATAGCTTCTCACCACTTGATTCTGCCGCCGCTATCAATTGATCCGCAAATTCATTATCAGGACTCCACAGCCCCGCAATGTCATTCCCCAATGCCACAACACAAGCTCCCGTCAAGGTTGCAAGATCTACGATCGCATCCACACCCAACTTATCCGCATACACTAATGAATCAGCGAGCGTTAACCGCCCTTCCGCATCGGTATTAATGATTTCAATCGTCTTCCCATTTGATGCCGTGAGAATATCACCAGGCCGCATCGCATTGCCATTGATCATATTTTCAGTCACAGCACTAATGAAATGTACTTCCACATCAGGCTTCAATTGTGCGATCGCCTTCGCTGCCCCAAAGGTCGCACCTGCGCCGCCCATATCAGTTTTCATCATTTCAATGGATGACGCACCGACTTTCAAATTCAAACCACCAGAATCAAACGTTAACCCTTTACCCACGATCGCAACTCGTTTACGCGGAGTTCCGGCAGGTTTATAAATCATGTGAATGAACTTTGGCGGAATGTCAGACGCTCTTGCGACTCCCAAAAATGCGCCCATATTTAATGCTTCACAATCAGCTTTTTCTAAGATTTTTAGCTCTAAACCATAGGTATTAGCCAGATCGATCGCCATATCAGCAAACGTAACCGAATCAATTACATTGGCAGGCGCAGCAACCAGTTCACGGGCAAGGAATACGCCAGAACAAATAATATTAGCTTTCTCGATCGCTGCTTCTTGTCCCGCAAATCCAATCAAACTTGCAGACTCCACAACCGTACTTTCATCCTTTTCAGACTTAAAGCGCACGTCTTTATACAGTGCTAATTCAATACCCTCTGCGATCGCCTGAACCGTCCCCGCAGGATTGCTATTCACAACTGGCAGCGAAACACCGACAGTCTTACATTTTTCACGACGAGCAGCCTTCGCCATATTTCCGGCAACTTTGCGAAGGGTTTCAAATTTTAATTTGTCGGATTTACCCAAGCCAAAGATCATCAGCTTTTTAAAGCCCATGCCTATCACTCGCGTTACAATGCTACTACCGGGTTTACCTTTGAAATCGGCTTCCGTAATAATCTCAGAAACCAAACCCGAAAGCTTCCCATCTAAGGCTTCTAAATCTCCGGTCAATTCAAGCTTATCTTCAAACAATCCGATCGCTAATCCTTCACCAGAAAAGTCCAGCAATGAATCATTAATTCCTAAAACCTTCATGCGTTAGCCCAAATATTACAAATTTTGATTGCTCTTATTGTAGGTTTATTTATGGCGAATGTGTTCATAGACATCAGCGTAAAGCTTCCCAGATGCTGCCCATGAGTAATCAGCACGCATTCCCTGAATGGCTAACTCTCGAAATTTCGCAGGATTCAGGAAATACAAATCTAATGCCCGCCCCATAGCCGACTCCAGCGCAATCGTATCTGACTGATAAAACACAAACCCATTGCGTTCATTAATAGGCCGAGTTTCTTCATAGTCCCAATCAAACACCGTGTTCACTAATCCTCCCACACCGCGAACAATAGGCACCATCCCATATCGTAACCCAATCACCTGAGTCAAACCGCAAGGTTCAAAATTACTGGGAATCACAATCATATCCGCACCCGCATAGATCAGATGCGACAGTTCTTCGTTAAATCCAAGTTCTAAATGGCAATCTGGATTGTCATTCAATACCTTCTTTTCTGCCCGAAACCGATCATCAATCCCTGATTCTGTAGCAGAACCTAACAATACAAATTGAGCACCTCGATTCAATGCATAATGAATGGCATGGCTGACTAAATGCACCCCTTTTTGTTCATCCAATCGCCCAATGAAGGCTACGATCGGTTTTGTTTCATCATTTGCCAACATTAGTTGATCACGTAACGCTTTTTTCGCTGCCAGTTTCCCATCAAAATCATCCGCAGAATATGCAATCGGTAGATAACGATCGTCTTCGGGGTTCCACATCATGTAGTCAATCCCATTCAAAATCCCCCCAAACTTTGACTGATTGATTTCCAGGGTATGCCCCAGCCCACAACTGATGTCAGTATGCCGTGCTTCCCAAGCGTGATGGGGCGAGACGGTATTGACATAGTTTGAATAATTGATCCCCGCCTTCATGAAGTTGATAGCAAAAGGATTGAAATTATCTTGAATCCGATCGTACTGCAAATAATAATCAGGACGATTTAGCCCCGTTGCCTCTAATGCCTGAACGCCAGAAATTCCTTGGTGCTTAAAATTATGAATGGTATAGCAAACACGTTGATTTTCCATGCCATGGTAAGCATACATTTCATACAACATCACCGGAATCAATCCAGTTTGCCAATCATGACAATGAATCACATCAGGGCGCTTATTACTTACCGACAAGAACTCTAACGCGGCTTTACTAAAGAAAGCAAATCGCATGGGATCATCACTTTCCCCGTAATACACCCCCCGATTGAAATAATTCTCTTCAGAATGTGGCTCAATGAAAAAACACAACGCTGTATAAACCCATCCACAATGGACCGTACAGTGGATAACCCCACCCTTCCAAGGCACTTGCAAATTTTCGTAGGCTTGATGCAATCCCCAAACGTGGTCATAGCGCATACAGTCATATTTTGGCAAAATCAATTCAACAGTATGACCTTGAATTGCCAATTCCCGACTTAACCCATATACAACATCTCCTAGCCCACCCGCTTTAATAACAGGCGCACATTCGGAGGCGATTTGCACGATATACATATTCAATATCTCAACTTAAGTAGTTCTAATTAAACATTTTTAATTTAAACAAGTCCTTTATTCAGACGGTATCGGTTCACCCGCAGGTTTTGTCACGCCTAGTCGAACTTCAGAACAAAATGCGATCGTAGTGCTGCCATCTGAACGACGAGTTTTTGTATGTCTCAGCCGCACATTTTCGCTTTCAAACCAAATTCGCTCTACCGTCACCGTCCCATCTGCTTCAGTTCTAAACGTAATTTCGTCTCCTTCAGCAAACGAATATTCACTAGAGGGTACCGCTACCCCAAAATTCCCGATCGATCGGTACATCCGACCTGCCGTCAAGTCGCCCGTCGCCACCATCACTAGCGATCCTTTTTGATTCTTAGTCTCGCCTTCGATATAGCCGTCCCACTCTACTCGCGCCGCGCCCAATACCGTATTCAATTTCACACCCTGTTTCTCGCAAAGTGCCACAACAGCCGCATCACTAGTCTCTAGCAACACCATCTGTAAAGTGGACTTACCGCTCTGCTGTGTGGTGCTGTCAACGTGGTGGCTACTTTTAATCGACGACCACTTCCCCGATGACTGCTGGAAAAACTCCCGAATATCCATGAATCTTACTGAGTCCCATGACTGAATTAAATTTCCTACGCCTCATTCTACGGGAGAGCGTGACGTTAGGGAGATTTCTTAGGCAAGAGCGATCGTTTTGGGCACAAACCACCCGCGAATAAATGATTCTGTTGGCGAACTTTTCAGAGAAAAAAGAAGACTCAGATGACATCCAATAATGCTAACAATCTCAGCTTGTAGTCTCGCAAAACGCAAATAATAGCAAAATGCGGGTTTTAGGAATTCGCCAAGAGAATTACGGGCTAATAGCAAAAGTCCCTCTAGGAGTAGTTTCCCAGTCCTAGAGGGACTTTCATTTGTAGCCCGCAATTTATTTGCGAGTGGATTGTCGCGTAATATTTTTCTTAGAAGCCGCCTAAGAACTAGATGTTCTTCGATTTACGGCGCTTCCAGCCAACAGTAGCAACACCAGCAAGACTTAACAAGACTCCAGGTTCGGGAACATGTTTGATTGGGGGAGGACCAGCTAAGATGACCTCGTAGTTTCCAGTGTGAGAAACTTTATCGCCACGTTCAATTAAACCGGATTCTGTTGCCTTGAAGGAATAACCATAATCAGTCAAACCATTATAGGTATACTTAAATACCTCACTTGCTTGAATGGTTCTCGCATTCAATTGGCCCCTGATCCCAAGAAACGTATTTTTTTGAGTAGTACTGAGGCTTAAATTGCTACTTAGGTATTGATCAATAGATTTGGTCAAGAGTGGAGTTGCATTAAAATGCCCTGCCAAACCAATGCTGACATCGCCAGCCGTAGATTGATTCACATAGGAAATATTTGGGTCACTAAAGCGCTGAAAACCACCATTACCCTTGAAAATATTGAATAACGATGTTCCCGTGGAGGACGATGCCAATGCTCCAAATCCATTTTTCGTCAATGCTTGGTCAAACCAATATTGTCCAAAGGTCTTAGTGCTCCCTTTGTATGCGGCTGTATCCCAATCGGATTGCGTTAAGCTGCTAATCCCGATCGCCCGACCCCCGATCGTTCCATTCAAGGTCGTTGTTTTAGTGAAATCAAATCCCGCCTTTTCGCTGCTTGCGGCCAGTTCAACGTTACCCGTCGGCGATGCCGCGTTACCACTGAGGATGCTCTGTAATGATGCGGCGGAATTTTCATAGGTCTCCGTTGCATTGGAGTCATAAAGAAGATAGTCCGTCGGAGCGGAGCCGCCGATCGAAACATTTTTGATGCCAGCAGCAGAGGCAGGTGCAAGGGCAAGGGCGCTTATTCCAGAGGCTAGAATAGTGGTGAGTAGAGCTTGATGGAGCAAATTAGTCATGGTGGGAAGTCCTAAGGGGTAAGATGAAGTATCAGCACTAGTCCAATGATCGACTTTATTTAATTGTTCCTTAGTACAATAG
>JAYUEW010000324.1:0-11566 GCA_043739045.1 Synechococcales cyanobacterium | reverse complement strand
CCAGTGTTGTTTTTATCGTTACCCGACAATGTTTTAAAAATATCAAACACCCGTTCTTGGTTTTCTGGAGCGATCCCAGGACCATCATCGGTCACACTAAATCGCCATATCTCACCATCAGGCTGAACGGTGATTTGAATTCTGCCATCTGAACGATTGTGATGTTTATAGGCGTTCCCAATCAAATTTGCTAAAACTTGATTTAACAAGACGCGATGGGTCGTAATGGACGGTAGCTCGGCAGGTAGCTCGACGACAAAACGATCGGGAATGCTCAACGAATCGACGATCTCTGAAAGTAGCTGCTCGACCCTAAACGTTTCTAAACTTGCCTCAGTACTACCCACCTTGGCATAGTTGAGCAAACCATCGATCAATCTGTCCATGCGAGATACGCGCGATCGCATCAATTCTAGATTCGCGAAAATATCTGGATCGACTGTGGCTGGGAGATCTTCTTGAATCCAACCTGCGAGATTGGAAATTCCGCGCAACGGGGCTTTGAGGTCATGAGAAACGGTATGGGAGAAGCGATTTAACTCTTGATTGCGAAGTTCAACCAGGGCAGTCGTTTCAGCAAGTTGAACCGCTTGGGCTTGCAGGGTAAATTCTGCCTGTTTACGGTGGCTAATATCCTCGATCGACGCTATAAAATAGAGCGGAGTACCTGAAGCCTCTCGCCGGAGCGCACTTGTTAGGTTAATCCAAATGATATGACCAAGTTTATGAATGTAGCGCTTCTCTAACTTAATAACCTGAATTTCATCGGTCAGAATCTGGCGAATGCTTTCTTGATCCTGAGCTAGATCGTCAGGATGAGTAATATCTTGAAAACTAAGGACAAGGAGTTCATCTGGCGTATATCCACAAATTTCGCAGAGCTTAGGGTTGAACAGTAACCACCGACCATCTAATGCCACATGGGCGATGCCAACGGCGGCTTGCTCAAAGGTACTTCGGAACTGCTCTTCACTCTCTAATAAAGCAGCTTCAGCGATTTTACGATCGGTGATTTCTTGCACAACGACATTAATGCCGATGCTCTGTCCATCCCTATCTTTGAGAGGATAAAAATTTGAGATCCAAGTCCGATAAACTCCTGGCTTAGCAATCGTTTCACCGCTAAATTCTAGATCTAGCAGTGGCTTTCCTGATTTTAATACTTGTTGCAGTAGTGGTTCGTTTCCATCTGCTAAGTCGCCGAGTACATCGCGCACGGTCCGCCCAAGATGGTCGGCTATGGAAACGCCGTTCATTTCAGCCAGTGTTTGATTGACGCGTTGGAAACGCAAATCAACATCAAGAATGGTCATCCCGATCGGGGCCGTTTGATAAATGGCTTCAATTTCCATCAGTTGGCGTTGAGTCAGGGCTTGACTCTGACGCAGTTTGTCTTCCGCTCGCACCCGCTCCGTCAGATCGTGGGAAATAGAGAGGATTTGCTCGACATTCCCCTCTTCGTCACACAAGGGAATCACATTCACCTTCCACCATTTGGGCACCCCGGTAACGGTCGGGCATTGCCCTTCAAATTGACTTATAGCTCCGGCCATAGCAGCTTCAAGGGCGGTTTGAGCCGGATTCTGTTCGCTCCCACCCCAAAACTGCGTCCATAAAGCTCGATCGTAGTCAGCAAAATCATCGATCTCTAACAGCCGTTTGCCGCCATCGTTCATATACAGCAGCCGACCCTCGAGATCCAACACCTTGATGCAATCTTGATTATTTTCTAAAATCCGGCGGTTGAAGTCTTCACTGCGGCGAAGATTGAGTTCGGCTTGTTTCCGATCGGTAATCTCTGTAATCCCGCCTGCCATCCGCACGGCCCGACCTGCATCATCATCATAAAATCGTCCGAAAGCACTAATCCAGTGAATGCTACCATCCGGCCAGATTACCCGATACTCTTGAACAGTATCTGAGGGATCCAGGAGTGCTCGTTCGATTATGGTAGTGGCCTCGACAAAATCGTCGGGATGTAGAATGCTTCCCCACTTTGCTACGGTAAACTCTACCTCTGGCTCAAGCCCCATTAATTGATTAAAATAAGCACTCGTCAGAATTTTATCGTTAACTAAGTCCCAATCATACGTGCCTAGGTGCGCTCCCCCGATCGCTAGTTGCAGCCGTTCCTCACTTGCTACCAAGGCTTGCTTTGCCTGCTGACGATCGATTTCCGTTGCAATTCGATCGCTAAAGACAAGCAATAACGATTCTGCTAGGTGCACATCTTGTAAGGGTTTACTATCCATTATGCCTAATACTCCCAGCACCTCCCCGCGAGCATCAAAGAAGGACGTTGCCGCATAACTTTCGACGAAGAGCGGTTCAAGCAGCGGGGCATTGGGAAAATAAAACTGGACATTACGCGGGTAGGAGCAAATTCGGCGTTGTTTGATTACTTCCCAGCAAGGCGTATCTTCGAGGGCGTATTCCAGATTCTTGCCGATCTGACCATCAGCGCAAGTGGCGATCGTTCGCATCATTTTTGGGTCGTCGCCTTCGATTAAGCCAATGTAGGCATAATCTGTGTTGAGCACTTTGGCTAGGTGCTGTACTAGCGCCTCCATAAATGCGCTACCCGTGACCGTGGATAGTTCGCGTGTAATTTCTAGCAGTGCGCTATCGACCTTGGCAATCTGCCGCGCTGACAGCCTGAGTTCTAGTTCATCTATCACGATCGCGGCCAGATCGACCAAAGTGGCTTGTTGCTCGGCGGTGAGTGGGTCGTGGGGTACCGTGTCAAGAATACAGAGCGTCCCAAGATTGAAGCCGTCATGAGTGAGCAGGGGCGCACCTGCATAAAACCGCAAGCCTGGTTCGCACTGCACGAAGGGATTACCTGAAAACCGCTCATCAAGTTGGGTATCGGGCACGACTAGCAGTTCGTCGGTCAACACGGCAAAGCTGCATAGGGTGGCATCACGGGGGACTTCACGGGCATCAAAGCCAATGCTCGACTTAAACCAAGCTCTCGACGCATCTACTAGTGAAATCAGCACGGTGGGCATCTGGAACAGTCGTGCGGCTAGACTCGTGACACGATCGAAGGCTACCTCAGCCGATGTATCGAGAATGTCATAGCGATGCAATGCTGCCAAGCGCTCTGGTTCATTGGCTGGAAATAGGGAGGTCGGCAGCTTTGGAGCCAATACATCAGTCATATAAATTAAATCTATATTGTTTATGTTTAATCAATACAAGAAGAAGTCTCCTTGAGAGGAGAAGCGTGTCATTTAATAATAGTAATCAACTAAAAATTAGCCTTACCTATATAGGCTTTAAACATCAAAACAGAACTATAAAATAAGCTTTATATTTGGATATTACCAGAAATTTAAAAAATTTGTAGTTCAAAAGTCTTATTGAGTAAGGCTTTTAAATTTTTTTGACAAATCATATGATCCCCGAAAGGTGGCAAAATCCCTCTGAATTTGGAATTTCTACTTATGCTACTTATTGAGCTTCCAGCCTATAGTAATAAAATTTGTCCGTAAATATTAGATCTCGCCTAGTTGTGAAGATTAATCAATTTCTAACAGATGTTTCCAAAGCCTTTGCCTGATGATGGGTCTCTGGTTTTCTTCTTAGACTGGCGGATAGCGGCATCGAGGTCCGATCGTCTAATTTCCCGCATCGTCTTACTCGGTGCGGTGTCGCTACCCTCATTCACAATTAAAGAATCACTTAAGTTAAGCGTCCAAAACCTGAATAATAGTTCGATAACTGGTATGTTCTCTGGGAAAAATTGAATATTTTGCAAATTATCTATCTCTCTAGCTACGTCTTCAGAGGTGGAAAAGATGAGGATCGCAGTTTTTTCTCCAACAGATTGTGTACGATGAAGCAGGGTACTTTTAATCCAAGCGCCTGATGCATCTTGGATTAGGTAGTAATGAGAATGACTTAGATTGGCATTAACCCATTGGGCTAGGGCGATCGAGACACTCTCCACAAGTTGTTTTGTCCCATCGTCTGTTGGGGCATCATTAACTAGTGATTTAATTTGTGATGTCAGATCCATCCTTGTCTACCATTTAGTGGGTTATGTATTGGTTATACATCGTTTAATTTAACCCCTGCTATCACGTCTTTAAAACCCTTTCTAGACCTACTTCTGAGGGCAGCCTCTTGATCTATCAAACACTATCTACTGCGGGGGATGTCTGCCAGAGCGTGGATGTAATCTATCAGTTACTCCTCACGGAATTCACACAAGCTACGACTAAATCTGAACAGTTTTGCGGGGATGTTGCCCAGCGATTGAGTCAGGAGGTTGGGCGAATTTGTGCTGAGAGTCAGCGAATTCAAGATTCGGGAGAGGTCAATACTTGGGCGGTTACGTTGGCTCGTCATCGACTAGATCAGTGCCTTCACTACTACAAACTCGGCTCAAAACGGGGCCGAATAGATCTCCACAGCACCCTCAGCGCCGTGGTTTACCGCTACATCACCGCCTCAAAAAGCAACCAAAGCTACCAAGCTCGGCTCACTTTAATTGAAGATTTTTTACAAATTTTTTACATGGAAGCGCTCAATGCCTTCCGGCGTGAAACTCCACTTGGGCCTCAATACCAACCCCGATCGCTGCTGCAATTGGCCGAGTATATGGCCTTCACTGAGCGATATGCAAAACGCCGAATTCCATTGCCCGGTCGTCGAAATCAGCAGCTGATTATCCTCCGTGCCCAGACGTTTTCTCAGCAGCAGCCCAAGGAGACTCTAGTTGATATTGAGCGGGCAGCAGATGGCGGCCTGAACGAAAGCGAAGATGCCTATAGTGTCGCGTCGATTCAGCAATTACGTGAGTTGATGGTATCCCAGGCGCTAGAGCCAGCAGAAGATGGCCTGAGAGAAAATGTTGTGCGTGAGTTGATTGCGTATTTAGAAGAGCGTAAACAACAGGATTGTATCGACTACTTTACGCTGCGGCTTCAGGATTTGCCCACCAACGAAATTGAGGCGATCTTGGGAGTAACGCCTAGGCAGCGAGATTACTTACAGCAGCGATTTAAATATCACTTGGTGCGGTTTACCTTCACCCATCGTTGGGAGCTAGTGCATCAATGGCTCGAAATCGATTTAGAGCATCATTTGGGCTTATCTCAAGTACAGTGGGATACTTTCAACAAAACAATAACCACCCAACAGCGCAAAATTTTGGCGCTAAAACAGGAAAACCGATCGGATACGGACATTACTCGCCTAGTGGGTTGTACGCCAAATCAGTTACAGAGACAATGGTTTAAGCTTTTGGAACAAGCTTGGGAGCTACGAAATTCCCAACTATCCGGAGCAATCTCAATACAGCATGAATAAGGACATATCACGATGGATTTTGACTCAGAAGATATTCAAAAAACCTTTTTAGATTTGATCCGCCCTTGGGATGCCGAATTAAAAGGCTCTTTGGTTGTGCCCCCGGTTCCGCCATTGGTTTCGCCAAAGAGTGATGGTTCTGAGTCGGCTTCGATCGTCCCCGCAATCCGCGAGGAATTTACCCCGAATTCAGGAGATATACCTGCTGTGCAAGAGCGTTTTGAAGCGTTGTTAAAAAGTCGCCTTTCCCTAGAAATTGAACAGAATCTTCCCCTTTTTCCTTGGGAAGATGAAGTTCTAGAGTATCAGTCCGATCGGGTTGACAGTCCGGGTATGGCGGATAATGTTGCATCCGGCTTGAATAAATCGGGATCGCTGTGGCTAGCCCAACTCCGTCGATTGGCTATTCCTGTGGCCCTTCCAGAAACGATGTTGGCCAGTCTTTTGTCGGCCTGTGGATCAATAGTGCAGACCTCGTTGCGTGAAGGCGTGAAAGTGGTCAAGGTGGCGGAATCGTTTTTTCCTGAAAACTTCCTGCAACTGAACGAATTGGCGGGCATTGTGATGATGTCTCCCGCCCGTAATGGCTATGCCAGTCTGCAATCTCGGTTGGGTGAAGACGTACCGACTACCTATGAAGCAGCTAGCCCGACTCAGCAAATGGTGCTCTCACTTTTAGCGGCCCGTGAGATGATTGCGGCGTTGACGTTGACATTGAAGGCTGGTGTGGGTTCGAGCCATCAGTGGATGACGGAAATTGGCACATTGACGTTGCAGCTTGACTATCGTATTGACGGCGATGATGGGGTGTTACATATTCAAGGTCAATTGCCCTGTGGGGGTAGTTTGTCGCTGGCGAATGGTCCTAGTTTGTCGATGGCTCAGCGGCCTGAAGCAGGTATGTTGAGTGTCGAACTTGCTGATTTGCGCCCGATGCAGCCGTTGCAACTTAAGGTTCAGTTGGGATCGGATGATTCTATTGTGTTTGCGATCGTATTGATGTCATAAGTTGATGTCACAGATTGATGTCATACATTGAGATCGTAGATTGATGTTGAGTAAGCGATAATAGAAGACTGTTCGACAGGATTGGTCGCTTATGTCGCTTCGATTTTTATCTCCATTCACAGCCTTTCAGCGTGCTCTTCAGCGGCGTATCAACTCCCCATCGGTCACTGCGCTCGAACCGCCAGAGGAGTCGATATGGTTACGGGCTTTGGCGCAGTCGTTGGTGATTGTTGGGATTGTGGCGACGGATATTGCAGCGGAAACGTCGTTGTGGATGTGGGCGATTCCGTTGAGTGTGATGGGTGCGATGTGGAGTTGGCGGCAGCGGCATAGTCGGGCGATCGGGACTAAGTTTTTGCTGGCGATCGGGATGATTGCGGCGTTGATTTTCTTTTTCGTTCATTCCTTTGCCCGTCGTGAGACCAATGATTTGCGTTTGGTTTTAGTTGAATTGATGGTGCAAATTCAGGTTCTCCACAGTTTTGATTTGCCCCGGCGCAAAGACTTGGGCTATTCGATGATGATTGGGCTAATTTTGTTAGGCGTGGCGAGTACGCTCAGTCAGACGATGGCGTTTGGTGGGATGTTGTTAATCTTTTTGGCGATCGCACTTCCGGTCTTGATGTTGGATTATCGATCGCGTTTGGGGTTGCGATCGGATTTGAACTTAAAAACGGTGTTTGCGAATCCCAAAGAATTAAAGCAAAGTGCGGGGAAATTATTGGGATTGTTTGCCATTACCTTGGCGATCGGTTTGACTGTTTTTGCATTGATGCCCAGGTTGCCGGGATATCAATTGCGCAGTTTGCCCATGAGTGCTCCCATTGATACACCCAAGACGTTTGACAATCAGCGGGTGACGAATCCGGGGTATTCCAAAAATGGGAATCAAGATGGCGATCGTGCAGGTCGTAGACGTGGGACTTCGCCTCCGACGGGTGCGGGGCAAGTGGATGAGGAGTTTTATTCGGGATTTGGCGATCGGATTAATCAAAATTTGCGAGGGACACTCAAGCCGAAGACCGTGATGCGGGTTCGATCGCAGGCGGAGGGATTTTGGCGGGTTCAGGCCTTCGATCGGTATACGGGGCAAGGCTGGGAGTTGTCTGATAATGACAAAACACAAACCTTAAATCGAACAGGTTGGGCTTATCAGTTTTATTTGCCAACGAATGGGCTAATAGAGCGGACTAAAGAAGTGGTGCAGACCTACAGTATTTTGTCAGAGTTGCCGAATTTAATTCCTGCATTAGCGACACCTCGCGAGTTGTTTTTCCCGACGCAGCAGGTGGCTTGGGATAGTCAATCGGGAATGCGTGCGCCTGTGCCATTATCCGAAGGATTGACCTATACCGTGATTTCGGAAGTGCCGTACCGCGATCGGGCCGAATTGCAAAAGGCACAAAGCAAAGTCCCTGAGATCAAACTTGGCTCCAAGCCGAAATCTGACAAATCAAAATCGATCGTAACCAATCCATCGAATCCTTATTTGCAAGTGCCGGAAAAATCAAGGGGCTTGTTGAAGCAAGAGGCCGATCGGTTGTTATTGACGGCCAGTAGTCCCATTACCTCCGACTACGAGAAGGCGTTGTATTTAACCCAAGCGATTAAGCAGCGCTATTCGTTGCAACAGGATTTACCATTTTTTGCAACAGATGAGGATATGGCGACCGCGTTCCTGACGAAATACAAAGGCGGTTATCCCGATCATTTTTCAACAACGCTAGCGGTAATGCTTAGAAGCATCGGAATTTCAACGCGATTGACAACGGGATTTTTGCCGGGACAGTTCAATTCATTTACGGGTATGTATGAAGTGAAGAATACCGATGCGTTTGCGTTGGTGGAGGTGTATTTCGATCGGTATGGTTGGTTTACCTTTGACCCGATTCCCGGTCATCCTTTGGTTCCGCCGTCCGTCGAGGCTGATCAGACCTTTACCGCACTGAAGCAGTTTTGGAATTGGGTCGCGGGTTGGATGCCGTCTCCGGTGATGGGCATTTTCCAGGGTTTGTTTAATCAGTTGGGGAATCTTTTAGGCGGGATTGTACGATTGTTTTCTCAGGGGATTTTAGGATGGTTGACGTTGTTATTGGCAGGAACGAGTTTTGGGTTTTTGCTGTGGATTTTGTGGCAACAGATTAGGCAATTCAAACGCCGATCGCAGTTGAAAAAACTACCCCAAATGGAACGACTCTATCAACAAATGACCGATTGGTTACAGGAACAAGGGGTTAGACACCAGCCCGCCTTAACGCCATTTGAATACATTCATCATGCGCAAACTACCGTACCGCTTTTACGATCGCTGCCCGGTTATCAAGTCTTGGATTCTATTGTGAATCACTATATAGAATGGCAATATGGTGCAGTTGAGAGTGATGTGACAACGCTGGAACGATCGTTTTTAAGATTGCGACGATCGGCCCAACAACAATCGCTGCGAAAGTTTTTTAGATTGGGAAAATAGTAGTCTTAGTTGCTCTTCAGATGAGTAAACCTAAAGTCAGTTAGTAATTTAGATTAATATCTAGTTTTTTCGATTTAAAACATATCAGCAGGATCGGCCTGTTGGAGTTTTTGGAGGGCGATCCTGCCTGAAATGGTACACATAATAATAGTAAGACTAAAGACTGTGATGATGCGGCCTGTGTTCATGGCGATCGGTAAAAGCGTTGCAGCATAAGTAATTTGATACAAAACATTGGCCAATAGAAAGCTAGGAATAAAACCACAACACGCCAAAATTAAAGCTTCTTGTAAGAGTACTCCCATTAAATAACCATTGGTATATCCCATTGCTTTCAATGTTGCATATTCAGGTAAATGCTCAGCGACATCGCTATGCAAGATTTGATAAACAATCACAATGCCGACGATGAATCCCATGGAGACCCCGATCGTGAAAATAAATCCGATCCCTGTACCCTGCGCCCAGTAGGCTTCTTCAATTGCTGCCCATTCTTCTGGGGTGAAGATTTTTACATCATTGGGTAAGGTTTTTGCAATTTCAGCTTTGACAGCTTGAATATCAGAACCGGGTTTGAGTTTGATCAGGCCCGCTTCCATCTTGTCGGGAGTTCGATCGGGATGAATATACATAAATGTTGAATCACTAACAATCACATTCCTATCTGCGGCAAAAGAGGAACCGATCGCAAATGTCCCCGTTGCTTTGATTAATGTTTGATTGAGTTGCACATTAACAAAACCCTGTTTTTCAATTTGAATTGCAATATCGCCATATTCGGGACGGCCTGCCCGATCGAATAATACGGTCCCTAATTGCTGAAGTTGTGGGCGGTTTTGATTGACTTCCGGTAAATTGAATGCATGAGAAGCCGGGTCTGCACCCCGAATCAAAATAGTTCGAGATTGTTTGGTGTCTGGGTTTTGCCATTGACCGGACGAGATATAAATGGGGGTCACAGTGGTGACAGCAGGATTCGATCGGGTTTGATAGAGTCTTTCTCTGGGAGAACTGCGAACGGCAAATAGGGTTTGAAATTGGGTATTTGCAATTATTAAGTCAGCATTCAAATTTCGGTAGGGAATCTTGGCAGAATCGTAGAGTGCGCCTTCAAATCCCATTTGAATGAAAATAAGCAAATCGGCAAAGGCAATCCCGGCGATCGCAATCAGAAATCTTGTTTTTTGACGCGACAGTTGGAGCCAAGCGAGGGGAGTTTTGTTGAAACGCTTGAGCATCTTGAGCATAGGGTTTGGCCTGAATAAAGGTTAGAAGATCCAATATTCCGGGCGCTGAATGTCGATGACTGAGGCCCCGATTTCGGCGAAGTCTTGACGCATCCAAGCCCGGTGAATTCGGGTGAAAAGTACCGATCGTTGCTCGGCGGGTGTTGATGGGACGCGTAGGGCGAAGATGGTTACTGCGCTCCAAGGGTAGCTTTTACGCAAGGCTTTGAACCAGTAGCGTTTGAGGGATTGTTTGGTGAAGGCCGTTTTGAACGAGAACCCTTTAAAGCCTTTGAATAAGTCGATTTGAATGGCAGTCATGGGGGTGTTTGGTTTTGTTTTGGGTTGATTGTTGGGCTGGGTGCATCTATCAGCGTTTGGACTTGAAGATTAGTTAGCCCGGATATGCGGGGGCGATCGCTATCTTGGATGCGAATCTTAACTTCGATGATGCGCCGATCTAGATTTTCTCCTGGCTGGTTGGAAAAAACCTTTTGTTGACTGACTTGTCGATCGATTTGAAATACTGTTCCTTGTAGTTCTCCTGTGAAGGCTGGACTTGTAATGCGGACGTTTTGTCCAGTGCGAACTTTTTCAATGTCAGTTTGGTAAACTTCAGCAATTGCAACCATCTTATCAGTTTGGGCGAGTTCTGCAATGCCTTTAGTACTTTGCTTTTCACAGATTCGAGTGTGAATTTTGAGAATTTGCCCTGCGATCGGTGCGCGAATATAGGCTTTCTCTAGTGCTGTTTCAGCCCGTTTTAAGGCGGCGATCGTAGTCTTGACTTCGGCTTGGGCGACTTGGACTTCGATGGGACGCACTTCGGTGATGCTGCTGAGTTTTGCTCGCGCTTCCGATACTTGAGTTTCTCCCGTTTCTCCTGTTCGAGTTAAGACAGCCCGGGCTTCACGGATGAGTCGATCGTTCGTGCTATTGGTGCGAGTTCCAATGGCGATCGCTTCATTCACTTGTTGCTGGGCGGTTTCGACGGCGAGGCGTTTACTATCGAGTAAGGATTGTGAGACGGCTCCGCTATCCTAAAGGCAGTGCAAAACCCTCATATCCACCAGTCCTATGGCCTATTCCAGCAGTCTAACCGATAAAGAATGGGAACTCCTTGAACCCCTTCTGTCGGAAGTGTTGCCACCTAAAAAACAAACCAGACCTTCTAATTGGACCAAACGAGAACTTCTAAATGGCGTTCTCTATCAACTAAAAAATGGCTGTAACTGGCAAGACTTACCCAAAGACTTACCGCCCTATTCAACCGTCTATTGGCACTATAAACAATGGCGTGCAGCGGGTGCGATTGAGAAACTGATGACTCTACTTCATGAGGCAACCCGCGAGCAGGTAAAAAAAAAGAAAATGGACCACTTTAATAATTGTTGACTCGCAAGCGGTCAAAAATACTTGTAATGCAAGTGTTGAATCGAAAGGCTTTTGCCGATACAAGGCAACCAATGGGATTAAAAGGCACCTAGCCGTTGATACGCTTGGATTTCCATTCTTTACTCATTGCACTCCAGCAAATGTATCG